>JALTMS010000391.1 GCA_027001345.1 Acidobacteriota bacterium
GCGAGTGGCAGCAGGGCGTCGAGTACGAGGGTCAACGAAATGAACGACAGGTCGACGGTGATCAGGTCGTAGGGCGGATCGACCATCGCCGGGGTCAGGTAGCGCGCGTTGACCCGCTCGAGCAGGCGCACCCGGGGATCGTTGCGCAGACTCTGGTCGATCAGGCCCTTGCCCACGTCGACGGCGGTGACCGAACTCGCGCCGCGCTGTAGCAGGACGTCGGTGAAACCGCCGGTGGACGCCCCCACGTCCAGGCAGCGCAGGCCCTGCGGATCGACCCCCAGCGGCTCGAGCACCCCGGCCAGCTTGTCCCCTGCCCGGGAGACATACATCTTGCCCGGCTTGAGGCTCAGCCTGGCTCCCGGGGCGACCTTCTGCCCCGCCTTGGTTCCCGGCTGACCGTCGATCAGCACACGTCCGGCGAGAATCAACGCCTGGGCCTTCTCCCGGCTGGGCGCGAGCCCGGCGGCGACCAGGGCCAGGTCGAGGCGAGCCGCTGAGGCGGCGGCGCTCATTTCGATCGATCGATCGCCAGCCGGGCGAGTCGCGCCAGGGGCGCGGTGGCGCCGGGCAGCGCTTCGATCCGCGACAGTGCCTGACCGAGCAGTTCCCGGGCCCGGCGTCGAGCCTCGTCGAGGCCCACCGCTGCGGTCCACGTGGCCTTGCCGGCAGCGGCATCCTTGCCGGCGGTCTTGCCCAGCTCCTCGGTGCTGGCCGTCATGTCGAGGACATCGTCCTGGATCTGGAACGCCAGGCCGATCACTCCGCCGATGGCCTCGAT
The DNA here is from genome assembly GCA_027001345.1 of Acidobacteriota bacterium. Taxonomy (GTDB): domain Bacteria; phylum Acidobacteriota; class Polarisedimenticolia; order J045; family J045; genus JALTMS01. The sequence goes on from JALTMS010000391.1 coordinate 782, forward strand.
TTCGTCGACCACGGCCGGCTCTGCGCCGGCGGCCTCGGCTCCCATGCGGTGCGAGGCGGCGAGCAGCGCACCGGTCTTGAGCCGGTGAATTCGGGCCACCTGCTCCTCGCTGACCGACGCGGCGCCTTCGGCTTCCAGATCGAGGGCCTGACCACCGGCCATGCCGCCGGCCCCCGCGGCGCGAGCGAGGGTCAGCACGAGCCGGGTGATGCGCTCGGGGGGGAGGGGGGCCTCGGCCAGGGTTTCGAAGGCCAGGGTGTGCAGGGCGTCGCCGGCGAGCACGGCCATCGCCTCACCGTAGACTACATGGGTGGTGGGCTGACCCCGACGCAGGTCGTCGTCGTCCATTGCAGGGAGATCGTCGTGGACCAGGCTGTAGGTGTGAATCATCTCCACCGCCAGGGCCGGCGCTCGTGCCGCGTCTTCGTCACCGCCGCAGGCGCGACAGGCGGCCATCACCAGTAGCGGACGCAAACGCTTGCCACCAGCCATCAGCGGATGCGCCATGGCCTCCCGCAGGGGTGAGGGCAGGTCCTCGCGGCCGGCGATCGCCTGCCCGAGCCAGCGGTCGATGGCTTCACGCCAGCCGGCGATCAGCTCCTGGGGATCGGTACCGTTCATTGGTCGTCGTCCTCCTCCGAATCGTCGAAGGGCACCGTGCGACTGCCCTGGGCGGATTCGAGGAGTAACTCGACCTTCATTTCGGCATCTCCCAGCCGCTGGTCGAGCCGGCCGGCGAGGCGCACGCCCTGCTCGAAGAGTTCGAGGCTCTTTTCGAGGGGCAGGTCCCCGCTTTCGAGCTGGGCGACGATGGTCTCGAGCTTTTCGAGGGCCTTGTCGAAGTCTTCGGGGGTCTCGGATTCCGGGCTTTTCTTCTTCGATGGGCTCACGACGGTTTCCTCCGTGAGGGAGGGGAAGGCAGGATCGCCTCCACCCGGACGCGGGCGGCGCCACGGGCGAAGCGCAGGTGCAGAACTTGCCCCTCGTGCACAGTGGCCGCATCTCGCACCAGCCGCTGCTCGGCGTCGGTGACCAGGGCGTAGCCCCGGGAGAGCACCGCGAGCGGGGAGAGGGTCTCGGCTCGGGAGGTCAGGGCCAGCAGCCGGCGGCGACGGTCGGAGAGGACTTCCCGCTGCGCCCGGGCCAGGGCGTGCAGGCTCGTGGCGAGCTTGCGGCGGTGGGCGGCGAGATCGGTGGCCATCCGGCGGGGTGAGAGCCGCTGGCAGAGCGCGTCGAGTCGTCGGCGGGAAGTGCTCGATTGGGCTCGGATGGCTCTTTCGAGACGGTGCTGGATCTCGCCGAGATGCATCTGCAGCCGCTCGAGGCGCAGGGGGACCCGGTGCAGGCCTCGGGATCCGGTGCAGGCGCCGAGTCGGAGCCGGCGTCGCTGGAGAATGCCCCGCTGAGCCCGTGCCAGCGCCCGCGCCAGGGCGCCGACCCGCGCCCGTAGCTCGGAGCGCTCTCGCACCACGACCTCGGCGGCGGCCGATGGAGTGGCGGCTCTGAGATCAGCGGCCAGGTCCGCCAGAGTCGTGTCGATCTGGTGTCCGATACCCGTGATCACCGGCAACGGGCAGGCGGCCACGGCCCGGACCACGTCCTCTGTGTCGAAGGCTGCCAGGTCCTCTCGAGCGCCGCCGCCACGAACCAGTAGCACAACCTCGGCCCCGGTCGTCGTGGCCCGGTCGAGGGCCTCGATGATCTGCTTTCCGGCCCCGTCGCCCTGCACCGCGCAAGGACAAATCGTCACCCGAACGCCGGCGAAGCGCCGGCGCAGCACGCGCAGTACGTCGCGCACCGCGGCGCCCTCGGGGGAGGTGACCAGGGCGATGTGGGAGGGCAGGCCCGGCAGGGGCTGTTTGCGCTCCGGATCGAACAGGCCCTCGGCGGCCAGTTTCTTCTTCAACTGAGCCAGGGCCAGGGCTGCGGCGCCGGCGCCCCGAGCTTCCAGGGCCTCGACCACAAGCTGATAGCGTCCGGCAGGGACGTAGACTCCGGCGGTGGCCAGCACCAGCACCTGCTGGCCGTCCTCCGGGCGAAACCTCACCCGCAGGTTGCGACCGCGGAACATGGCACATGAGACGGCGGCGTCGGCATCCTTGAGAGTGAAGTACCAGTGGCCCGAGCGGTGGGCGAGAAAACGGGTGATCTCTCCTTCCACCCACAGGGCGCCGAGACCGTCGCCGAGCAGAGCGTCGGCCCCCTCGTTGAGCTGGGCGACACTCAGCGGGCGCAGGCGCGAGCCCGGGGGTTGATCACTTCCAGGTCGGGATGAATCCGCCGGTCTCACCCTTCACTGTCCTCCGGCGCCGCGTTGAACCCGTTCGACGCCCAGGCAGCGTCCATCGTTCGGATCGATCTCGAACAGCGCTCCGCGCAGCCCCGGGTCCTCGTTGGCGGGAGCCGGGCGTACCGGTCGTCCGCTGCGGAAGCGAGCCAGGGCCGCGGCGCTGTCCATGCCGATCACCGACTCGTAGGGGCCGGTCATTCCCAGGTCGGTGATGAACCCCGTACCTCCAGACAGAACCCGTGCGTCGGCCGTCTGCACGTGGGTGTGAGTGCCGAAGACGGCCGCCACCCGTCCGTCGAGATGACGGCCCATGGCCAGTTTTTCCGAGGTGGCTTCGGCATGGAAATCGACGACCACCACGTCGGCCCGGTTGCCGAGTTCTTCGAGGATTTCATCGGCGGTGCGGAACGGGTCATCCACCGGGGACATGAAAACGCGCCCCTGGAGGTTGATCACCGCCACCTTCCAGCCTTCCGTGGTCGTGAAGATGGCGACACCACGACCCGGACAGGGGTCGGGATAGTTTGCCGGTCGCAGCAAGCGGTGTTCGTCTTCGAGAAGCTTGCCGTGGGAACGGTGGGCCCAGATGTGATTGCCCGAGGTCAGGCAGTCGGCACCGGCGATCAGCACGTCGCGCACGCTGGCGGGGTCCGCGCCGCGGCCGGCGTGGATGTTCTCCACGTTGGCCACGACGAAGTCCGCGCCGCTGTCTTCCTCGAGCGCAGGCAGCCAGCGCATCACCGCCTTGCGTCCCGGATTGCCGAATACGTCACCGATGGCCAGCAGCTTCAAGAGGGTTTCTCCACAGTAGGGCAGCGCGCGATCCAGGGTGCTTGCCGGCGTCCTTGGTGAGCATGGCTACACGGCGTAGCTGACCGCTCGGGTCTCGCGGATCACCAGGACCCGGATTTGCCCCGGGTAGTCGATCTGGCGCTCGATGCGCCTGGCCAGTTCCCGGGCCAGGCGCAGGGCATCGTCGTCTCGCATGCGCTCGCCCGAGACATGGACTCGCATCTCGCGTCCGGCGCGCACCGCCACGGCCCGCTCGATGCCCTCTTCGGCCAGGGCGATCTGCTCCACCTCCGCCAGGCGGTTCATGAATCGCTGGAGGTTTTCATCGCGGGCTCCGGGTCTGGAATCGACCAGGCGTCGGGCGGTGACCAGCAGTACGCCTTCGGGGGTACGGGGAGCGTCGGGAGGCTGAGCCAGCGCCCGGATCGGTGCGGAAACCTCCGGCGGCTCGCCGAAGCGGGTCGCCAGGTCGGCGCTGGCCACCGCCGGGTGAGTCAGCAGGGGGGTCTCTTCGGCGCGGGCTACGGCGTGCAGCAGAGCGGCTCGGCGGAGGGTGTCGCCGCTTTCCATGATCTCGTCGGCCAGCATGCCGGCGAGTTGGCCCATCTCCATCGACCGTCGGAGTAGATCCTGGCCGTGAACCCGGTGGAAGGAGAGCCGGCCGAGCAGCAGCACGAGCCTCTCGTGCAGCCCGGTGACACCCAGTTCGTAGGCGGCCGCTTCTCCCCGTTCGCGGGCCTCCTCGTCGGCGTCTGTCCGGGTCTTGTCCACCACCTCCTCGATCCGCGCGGGGTGGATCCGGCCATCCTCCACCAGCAGCCGCAGGGCTCGAGCCGCGACGGCTCGACGCAGGGGATCCCAGCAGGAGAGCAGGATCGCCTGGGGGGTGTCGTCGACCAGCACATCGACCCCCGTCACCTGCTCGAAGGCACGGATGTTGCGGCCCTCGCGGCCGATGACACGGCCCTTCATCTCGTCGCTGGGCAGCTTGACCACGGTGATCGTGCCTTCGCCGGCGACGCGGCCCTTGACCGAGCCCATGGCGATCAACGCCGCTTCGCGGGCGGTGTGTTCGGCCGCAGCGCGCGCCTGGCGATCGGCCTTCTGGATCACCCGTGCAACTTCGCCCTGGATCTCTTCGGAGACGCGCTCGAGCAGGCGCTGGCGGGCCTGTTCGCGGTTCATGCCGGCGACCTTCTCGAGTTCTTGCTCCCAGCGTTCTTCGGCATGTTCGAGATCTTTTTCGCGCTGATTGACCGCCGCGGCGCGCTCGTCGAGCTTGCCCGCCAGCTCGGCCAGCTCTTCGGCCCGGGTATCGACCGCCGCGGCGCGCTCCTCGAGCTTGACGCGCCGTTCGGAGAGGTCCTCCTTGCGTTTCTTGAGTTCGTTTTCGCGAGTGTCGAGTTCACCCTGTCGCCGCTTGTACTCGCGACGCAGGCGTTTTTCTTCGCGCCGCGAGCGCTGCTGGACTTCCTTGCGGATCTTTTCTTCCTGCTCGGACTCGAGCTGGCCGACCCTGGCGAGGAGGTCGTTGTACTGGCGGCTACGGCGCAGGAAGGCGACTCCCAGCGCCACAGCGCCAGCGGCCAGCAGGATGCAGACGATCAAAAGAGAAGAACCCGTCATCGGGATCGTTACCCCTAAGCAAAAAGGAATGCATGAAAAAATCGACCGGCAGATCCCCCTGTCGGGGAGTGGTTGCCTCGGAGGCCGTTGAAGCCGCTACGGCCAGGTGGGTGCCCTCCCGCCGGTTTAGGCTTCCTCCCGGCGGCCGGAGCCTCGGGGAGGCCTGCGCACCGCCGGCGGAGTCCGGGCTCCCGGGAACAAGCTGTTGGCTCAATCGCTCCAGGAGGCGGACCACCCGGGGGACTGCCGATCGCCCCTAGTATGTTCGCCAGCGGGTCCGGGGGTCAAACGGCGGCCGAGGATCCGTCTCCCGCTGGAGAGGCGGGGGCCTCCAGCTCGGTGGCCAGAATCTCGAGCTGCTCCTCGACTCGCCGGGAGCGGCGAGACAGCTCGTCGATCTGCTCGCGCAGAGCGTCGCTCTCGTCCTCGGCCTGGGCGGCGAGGTTCAGTGCGGTGAGCACGGCGGCCTTGTAGTCGGCCGCGCCGGGCTCGGGGCCGGCGATCGAGCGCAGGGTGGCATCGACTCGGGCTGCGAGCCGCGCCAGGCGAGCCGGATCGTCGCCTCGCAAGCGGTACATCCGGCCTCCGATCTGGACCTCGATGGGGCGGCTGAGTGGACCCTGGCTCATGCGGCTCTCCTCCTCGGGCGGCAGGCCTTGCCGCCGCCCCGCGGAATTATACCCGGCGGGCACGGGCTGCGATGGGTCCGCCGGCCACTGCCGCCGATCGCGGCTCGGGCATAATGCAGTCTGGTCCGGAGCCTGATGCAGAATCCAGGCTAGAATCGCCGACCATCGGAGCGCTGCGACTCGGCGGGTCGCAGAGGGAGAAGCCGGGAATGAACGAAGCTTTGCGCGAACTCGACGTCAGGCTGCTGCAGTGCCTGGCGAACGATGGCGGCCAGCCGACGGTGACCGAACTGGCCGGCCGTCTGGGACTCGATCAGAGTCCGGTGGCGGCAGCGGTCACGGGGCTGGCCGAGCAGGGCCTGGTTGCGATCGAAGAGCAGGCTTTGCTGGAGTTGAAAGCCGGGGCTCGGGCCGAGCGGTGGGAAGAGGGGCGCTGTCCCGAACGCCGAGTGGCGGCGGCGCTCGCCGCGGCGGGAGGACGGGCAGGCATCCGCGAGCTGCCCGCGATCAGCGGCCTGGAGGCGAAGGAGATCGGCCAGGCGCTGAAATACCTCGCCCAGCGCGGCTGGGCCACCAAGCAGGGCGCCGAGCTGGTTGTGGGCGAGGGCTGGAGCGGTCCGGACGGGCCGGCCCCCGAGCCGGACGAACGCCTGGTCGCTCATCTGCTCACCGCCGGTGCCCAGCCGGCGGCTTCGGTGGTCGAGCAGGGCATCGACGTGGACGCTGCGCTGGCGCTGCTGGCACGGCGTCCCGGCGTGGTCGAGCGGAAGGAGCGTCGTCAGCGTCGGGTGAGTCTGACGCAGGCGGGCCGCGCACGCATCGCCGATGGCCTGGTGGCGCGGGAGGAGGTCAGCGAACTGACCACCGAGTTGCTGATCTCCGGGCGCTGGAAGGATGTCAGCTTCCGGGCCTACGACGTGAGCCTGCCCGGCAGGACACCACTGCAGGGCAAGGAACATCCCTTCCGGAGGATCCTCGAGGAGACCCGCACCGCCTTTCTGCACATGGGTTTCGAGGAGACGGCCAGCCCCTGGGTCGAGTCGGCGTTCTGGGACTTCGACGCCCTCTTCCAGCCCCAGGACCATCCCGCGCGGGACATGCAGGACACCTTCTACGTCGGTCGGCCCGAGAACTGCGATCTGCCGGACGAAGCGCTGGTCGAGCGGGTGCGGGCGACTCACGAGACGGGGGGCAGTAGCGGGTCGCTGGGCTGGCGCTACCCGTGGAATCGCCAGTTGGCGCAACGCTGCGTGCTGCGCACCCACACCACCGCAGCGACCGTGCGCGAACTGGCCCGTGACCCAGCCCCTCCGCGCAAGGTCTTCTGTGTCGGCCCGGTCTTTCGACGGGAGACCATCGACTACAAGCACCTGCCGGTGTTCCACCAGGTCGATGGCATCGTGATCGATCAGGGAGCTTCCTTCTCGGCCCTGCTCACCCTGCTGGCGACCTTCTATCGCAAGATGGGATTCGAGCGGATCCAGTTCCGGCCGGCCTTCTTCCCCTACACCGAGCCCTCCGTCGAGGTCTTCGTCTGGATGGACAGTCGCCAGGACTGGGTGGAGATGGGCGGTTCGGGGATCTTCCGTCCCGAGGTGACCGAGCCACTGGGTTGTCGGGTGCCGGTACTGGCCTGGGGCCTGGGCCTCGAGCGCCTGGCCATGTTCCGCTATGGCCTGTCCGATATTCGGGAACTCTATCTCTCCCACCTGGACTGGCTCGAGGAGGTGCCCCAATGCCGGTGATCGGGATTCCTCTCGACGAGTTCTTCGCGTTCTACGGCCAGACCCTCGAGGTGGAAGAACTCGTCGAGCAGCTTCATCGCTTCGGCTGTTCGGTGGAGGGTTGGGCCACCTTACGGCGCTACCGCTGTGCACGCTGTGGCGCGATTTCGGAGAGTGCCGAACAGGATCTGCTGCCGGCGTTGTGTGACGGCTGTGGCTGTGATCTGCGTTCGGATGGGGCGGCGAGTTTCGAGGGCGAGGTGCGGGTGCTGAAGATGGAACTGCTCGCCGTGCGTCCCGATCTCTTTCATCCCGCCGGGCTGGCACGGGCGATGCGCGGCTTTCTGGGCCAGGACCGCGGCGCACCGGTCTACCGGATCGAGCAGGGGAAGTGGGAACTGACGGTCGATCCGGCTCTCGCGGGACCCGAGGTCCGGCGCCCGCGGATCGCGGCGGCGATCGTACATGACCTGTGCTTCGACGATGCTTCCCTGCGCTCACTGATGAAGTTGCAGGAAAACCTCCACTGGGCGCTGGGCCGGGATCGGAAACTGGCCTCGATCGGCGTCTACGACCTCGAGCGGGTGGCCGGGCCACGGCTGGAGTACCGTGCGGCCGAGCCCGACGCCGTGCGCTTTGTCCCCCTCGGCTTCGATACGGAAGATCCGGCTGCGGCTCTGACGCCGGAGGAGATTCTCGAGCGGCATCCGAAGGGCAGGGCCTTCGCTCGCTTGCTGGCAGGAGCCGGAAGGGTGCCCTTGCTGCTCGATGCGGAAGGCACCGTGCTCTCGATGCCGCCGATCATCAACAGCGAGGCGACCCGGGTGACGACCGACACCCGCCACGCCCTGATCGATGTCACTGGCATGGAAGATCGTCACGTCGAGCGTGCGTTGAACATCGTCCTGACCAGTCTGCTCGAGGGCTGCCCTGATGCGTGGGGCGAGAGTCTCGAAGTGAACTACGCTGGCGACAGACGCCGAACCCCCGATTTGACGCCCCAGGTGGTCGAGGTCGATCCCGATGCGGCCTCGGCGCTGATCGGCCAGCGCTGGTCCCCGCAGGAGGTGGTTGAACTGCTGCGGCGGATGCGTCACGATGCGAGTCTTGCCGGCTCACGGGTACGCGTGGACGTACCCGCCTGGCGGGCCGATATCCTGCATCCACGGGATCTGATCGAGGATGTGGCCATCGCCTACGGCTACGACAATCTGCCTCGGGTCGAACTCAGCGGTGCGACCTTTGCTCAGGCTCATCCGCGGGAGATCGCCTGCGCGCGCGCCCGCCAGGTTCTGCTCGGTCTCGGGGCGATGGAGGTGATGACTCTCGCCCTGAGCTGTGAGGAGACCACCTATCAGCGCACAGCCCTTCCCGACGAAGATCGTCAGGTCAAGCTCGAGCATCCGATCTCTGTCGAGCAGACCATGCTGCGGATTTCGCTGATTCCCGGCTTGATGGAGACCCTCGCCGTCAACCTCGGCCACTCCTATCCCCAGCGTCTGTTCGAAGTGGGGTCCGTGAGCCTGGCCGATGCGGCGGCGGAGACCGGAGCACGAGAGGAAGTGAGGGCCGCCCTGGCTCTGGCCGGTGATGGCACCGGTTATGCCGACATCCGAGCGATGGCCGACCGTTTCGTCGCCGAGTGGGGCTGGTCGATCGACGAGGTGCGGCCGGTGGAGGATGGACTGTTTCTTCCGGGGCGCGGTGCGGGGATCTGGTCGTCCGGTCACTGCGTCGCCCGTTTCGGTGAGGTCCACCCGGCCGTGCTCGAGAACTACCGCGTGATCCACCCGGTCGTGATCGCGGAATTCGACCTGGAGTTTCTTTCCCGCATGCCTTGATCGAGGCCAGGCGGTGGAGGGGGGAGAGTGTTCTATCTCGAAGCGCGCATCAGCGGACAGGTTTTTCGCTGGCCCCTGAAGGAAGGTGAGAGCTTTCTCGGGCGGGATGCGGAGTGCGATCTGTGTATCGATGACGGCTCGATCTCCCGCCGCCACTTGCGGCTGCTGCTCGACGACGGTCGGCTGCAGGTCGCGGACCTGGGCAGTACCAACGGCTTGTGGGTCGAGGGGGAACGGGTCGAACTGGCGGACCTCGGTATCGATGAATGGTTTGCTGCGGGCACGGTGCTGCTGGCTTTGCGCGAAGGGCTGAGCCTGGGGGCCGGAGAGGGTGGCGAGGTCTTTCGCAGTGCGCTGCTGATGCGGCAGGGCGGGCGACGGGGGCGCGCGGAAGAGATCACCGGTGGCCGGCTGCGTCCAAAGGGAGAAGATCTCGAGGTGCAGCTCGAGCAACTCGATCGGCTACTGACGACGCGGCCGTCGGAGGAGCGGACCCAGGCCTTGCTGGGCTGGTTGGCCGAACAGAATGGCGCGAAGAACGTCCTCGTTTTCCGCCGCACCACGGATCGTGGTCCCTGGGCGTTGGTCGGAGAGTGGGGCGGCGATCTGGCCGAGGCCCTCGGGCGCCGTGCCGTCTCCGGGGAACTCGGGGCCGGAGCCACAGCGGAGGTAGAAGGCGCTCTGGTCCTTGCGGGTGGGCCGGAAGGCAGCGGGGGAAGACTGGTGATCGATCCGGCCCCGAGCCACAGCCGACTGCTGCCGCTGGCGCGGATGGTTCTGCACCTGCTCGTTGCGATGCCCACTGCGCTGGGATCATCCGGTCGAGGGGAGGAGGAGCCTGAAGCCGGCGAGACGAGGCCCGAGATCGACGAATCCTTTCTCGCGCTCTCCGAGTTGACGCTTCGGGTGCTGCGAGACGTCGATCGCCTGGCTGCAACGGATCTACCAGTGATGCTGCACGGCGAGTCGGGCACGGGCAAGGAGTTGCTCGCTCGGCGCCTGCACCGTCACTCTCCGCGGCCGGACGGTCCGTTCATTGCGATCAACTGTGCCGCGCTGCCCGCAGACCTGCTCGAAGCCGAACTCTTTGGCATCGAAGAGGGGGTGGCCACCGGCGTCAGTGCCCGCAAGGGGCGCTTTCAACTTGCCTCGGGCGGCACACTCTTCCTCGACGAGGTGGCGGACTTGCCGTCACCCCTGCAACCCAAGCTTCTGCGGGCCCTCGAGAGCCTGGAAATCACGCCGCTTGGCGCGCAGGCAGCGCATTCCGTCGATGTCCGGCTGGTTGCCGCCAGTCACCAGGATCTCGAACAGCGGGTGCGGGAGGGGCGCTTTCGGAGGGACCTGCTCTACCGCCTGGCGGGGGCGGTGGTCGAGGTTCCGCCGCTGAGAGAGCGGCCCGAGGAGATTCTCCCCCTGGCTCGACGCTTCGCCAGCCAGGCGGCGGGGGCACGGGGGGACTGTTTCGAGGGCATCGATGTGCGCGCCGCCCGCCACCTGTTGAATTACGCCTGGCCCGGCAACGTGCGCGAGCTGCGCCACGTGGTATTCCGGGCGCTGGCGCTGGCCGATGGGCCGATTCTGCACGAAGAGCTGCTTCCCGCGGAAGTTCGTGGGGCGGCCGACGAGGGCAAGGGCGAGATATTCCTCGGTCTCGGTGGGACCTATCGCGGAGCACGCGAGCGTTTCGAAAGACTCTACTTCACGCGGCTGCTGGAGAGTTGTAGCGGCAACCATGCAGAGGCGGCCCGTCGGGCGGGTCTGTCCCGCTCTTCGCTCTACCGCAAACTCGCCGAACTGGGGTTACGCACCTGACGGATGCTGTACAGCAGCCAGCGTGCGTCCACACCCCCGACGCGGACGGGGAAACGGCGATCGGCCCGCAGGCCGAGATGCCGCGTCAGAGAGGGATCGCCGCTGAGTACCGCCAACCGCCAGCCGGGGAGCCGGCGTGCCAGTGTTCCCAGAGCGCGCCAGAGGGTCGAAGGTTCTCCACCCAGCCGCCGGCCCCACGGTGGGTTGGTGACGATCCAGCCCGGTCCGGGGGGCAGGCTCGCGGGGTCGAGGCGATCGACGGCGCAGGCCCGGATGCGAGCCACCTCGTCCAGTCCGTAGTGGGTCAGGATGCGTCGGGCCTGAGTGATCACACGAGTGTCTGCATCGAAGCCCCAGCCGGCGGTGGTCTCGCCGGGGACCGGTGTGGGGGGAGACAAGGCCTCCAGATTCAGGTCGGAGAAACGAGGTAGGCGGGAGAGGGCCAGAGTGCGAGCGGCGCGCCGGGCGGGCAGGCCCAGAGCCACTGCCAGGGTCTCGGCGAGCAGAGTCCCCGAGCCGCAGAAGGGGTCGATGATCGGGCTTCCGGCATCGATTTCCGCGAGGTGCGCCAGGCCGGCGGCCACGTCCTCCCGCAGTGGAGCGACGGCGCGACGACCGCTGCCGCGCGGGTGAAGCGAACGTGCCGCCAGATCGAGCCCGACCTCGGCGCCTTGCGCTGCGAGATGGAGATCGACCAGGATCTCCGGCCGCTCCAGGTCGACCGGTGGCTGCTGCCGGCCGACGGCCGCGAAACGCTCACGGATGCCATCGGCCACCACCTGCGCGGCGAAGCCGGAATGGGTCAGGGTTGGACTGCGCCCGCTGGCCCGCACGGCCCAGCCGCGCCCAGCGGGCAGCAGCTTTTCCCAGCCGAGCTGCGCGACGGCTCGCGTGAGTTCATGGCGAGTGTTGGGCAGGCCCACGCCGACTTCCCAGATCACTCGGCTGACGGTGCGTAGCGCGAGGGTCAGCCGGGCGGCGGTGGCGGCATCGGTCTCGACGCGCACCGCTCCATGGCCGACTTCAGTGCAGTCCACCGACATCCGCTCGACCTCCCGAGCCACGGCCTGCTGAAGGCCGCCGGCCGCACAGAGGCGGAGCTGCATCACTGCGGAAATGGTGCGGGGGCGATCAGCCGAGGGCTGCGCGCGCCCGCTCCGCGAGAGAGGCGAAAGCCTCGGGCTGGGAGACGGCAAGCTCGGCAAGGATCTTGCGATCGATCTCGACGCCTGCCTTGTTCAGCCCATCGATCATCCGGCTGTAGCTCAGCCCATTGATCCGGGCTGCAGCTCCGATGCGGGTGATCCACAGGCGGCGGAACTGGCGCTTCTTCTGGCGTCGGTCGCGGTAGGCGAAATCAAGGGATCGATCGACCTGCTCGCGGGCGATCCGGTAGCAGTTGCTCTTGCTCAGATAGTAGCCCTTGGCGCGATCGAGGATCTTCTTGCGCCGCTGGCGTCGGTTCTTGCCCCGTTTGACTCTCGGCATCTGTCATCTCCTTCGGCGCACAGCCTTTCGACTGCTGCCGTTCCCGGGCCGGACGGGCAGTGGGGGTCCCGGCCGCGGGTCAGGGGGTCGTGGGCTACTTACTTGTAGCGCCGACCGTAGGGAAGCATGTGGCTGACCGCCTCCTGGTCTGCGTCGGAAACCATGGTTTCCATGTCCAGGTGGCGTTTACGCTTGGGGTCCTTCTTGGTCAGGATGTGGCTCTTGTAGGCCTTCGAGCGTTTGAAGCGTCCGCTCGCCGTGGCCTTGAAACGCTTGGCCGCACCCCGGTGCGTCTTGAGCTTGGGCATGATCTCTCCTCAGGCTTCCAGGCTGCGCTCACCGACCGCCTGCCGAGCGCGCTCGATAAACGACTCGAGTTTGAGCACTCCCTCGTCTCCCTTGTGGTGAATCCGCAGGGAAACAGAGGCCGTCTCGGCCTCCTTCGGGCCGACGATGAGCATGTAGGGAATCTTCTGCATCTCGGCGTCACGTATCTTGGCGCCGATCTTGTCCGAGCGCCGGTCGAGTTCGGCCCGCAAGCCAGCATCTTGCAGCGCGGCGAACACCGATTCGGCGTAGTCGATCACCTTTTCCGAAACCGGCAGGACGCGCACCTGCACCGGCGCGAGCCAGGGCGGGAAGGCACCGGCGAAGTGTTCGATCAGAATGCCGAAAAAGCGCTCGAGGGAACCGTAGAGCGCTCGATGGACCATGTAGGGAGGCTTGTGCTGCCCGTCCTGATCGACGTAGGAGATGCCGAAACGGCGGGGCAGGTTGAAATCGAACTGGATCGTCGAAAGCTGCCATGGCCGGCCGATGGCGTCGACCACCTTGACATCGATCTTGGGGCCGTAGAAGACCGCCTCGCCCTCGAAACGCCGGTGCTCGAGCCCGCGCTGCTCGAGAGCCTCGATCAGTGCTGCCTCCGCCGCCTTCCACTCGTCATCGGTGCCGATATACTTGCCGAGGTTCTCCGGATCGCGCACCGACAGCTCGTAATGCACCTGCTCGAAGCCGTAGGTCCTGAAGATCGTCTCGACCAGTTCGAGGCAATTGTCGATTTCGGCCAACAACTGGTCCGGGCGGCAGAAGATGTGGGCATCGTCCTGGGTGAAGCCCCGGACGCGGAACAGGCCGTGCAGCGTGCCGGAGCGCTCGTAGCGGTAGACCGTGCCGAACTCCGCCATCCGTACGGGCAGGTCGCGATAGGACTTCAACCCCGTGGCATAGATCATTGTGTGCCCCGGACAGTTCATCGGCTTGATGACGAATTCCTCGTCGTCTGCCGTCCGGAGCGTGTACATGTTTTCCTTGTAGAAGTCGTAGTGCCCCGAGGTGCGGAAGAGGGTGTCCTTGGCAATGTGGGGCGTGACGACGAAGACGTAGTCGTGGCGCCGAAGCTGCTCGCGCAGGAAGCCTTCGATCTGCTCGCGTACTGCGGCGCCCTTGGGGTGCCAGAAGGCCAGGCCGCCTCCTGCCACTTCCTGAATGGTGAACAGGTCGAGTTCTTTGCCGAGGCGGCGGTGATCGCGGCGCCGCGCTTCTTCGAGGCGATGGAGGTGCGC
>JALTMS010000392.1 GCA_027001345.1 Acidobacteriota bacterium
AGGAAGAGTGTTCTGCAGTGTCCTGCTGGTTCTGCTGGCTGGAGGCTTCGCGGTGGCGCAGTACGACGCGGAGCATTTCAGCGTGCTGAACTTCCGCTATCAGAACCCCGGGGCGCGGGCCCGAGGGATGGGAGGGGCTTTCGTCGGCCTGGCCGATGACGCGACGGCTGCGTATGTCAATCCCGCCGGGATCGCGTTTCTCGAGGGGATGGAGTTCTCGATCGAGTACAGCAACGAGCGCAATCGCTGGCTGGCTGGCCGGCGGACGAATGATTACGGGACACGTTCGGACTATCAGCCGATGGTTTCGGCAGAGTCGAATGATGTGAGCTTCGCCAGTTTGCTCAACTCTTTCGGGGGCGGCCGTTTCGTTGCCGGTGCCTATTACGTTCGACTGATCGACCAGGACAAGGTATCCGGCCGTCCCGGTGGATGCGATAGCGTGTTCATTCCGACGGCGAGTGTACCGGATAGCTTATTTTACTATTATCCGACCAGCATTCGACAGCGCGCGCAGCTCGATGCATACGGCGCGGCTCTGGGTGTGAGGTTGTCGGACGCCTTGTCCGTCGGTGTTACGGCTGCGCGGGCGAAGATGCGCATGGTGGGAGAGTCTCGTCGCTTTGGTTTCCCTTCCGGAGGTCCGAGCGATCCGCTGGGAAGAGGCGAGCCACTGAACAGCGAGGTGTCCACCGTTGATGACACGGCGACGCTCTGGACTTTCGGAGCGTTGTGGCAGCCGACGGCGCGTGTCAGTCTCGGCTTTTCGTGGCAGAACGAGATGAAATTCGCGATGGACAATCGGGAAGATGTCTTCAGTCTACCGGATGGGTCCGTGGCCGTCTCGGCCGGATTCTCGTCGACATTGACAACACCGAGCCGAATTGCGGTCGGTATTGGCGTGACGGTGACGGATCGCCTGACGCTTTCCGCGGAGGTCGACAGGATCCAGTATGGGGATCTACTCAAGGGAATGGATCACGGTTTCTTTGATACTCTCAGAGCGACCTACGAGGACGAGGAGTTGGTCGGCATTTCCTGGGATCCGGAAGCTCCACGCATGAGGTACGAGGCCGACGACATCAAGGAGTATCACGTTGGAGCGGAATACAGTGTTGCGACTAAGGGGACCAGTTGGAGTCTGAGGGCGGGCTACTGGCGCAACCGGGGGCACGGCTTTTTTGTGACCGGGGGTGAGCCGGGAGCGGATTTCGACTATGTGTCCCGCAAGGCATGGGCCAATCCTCGGGAGCGTTCCCAGATCCATCACTGGACTGCAGGTGTCGGAGTCGCGGTCAACGCGTTCATGTTCGATTTCGCCGTGGATGCGCAACAGGGCGGGCCCACGAGCTGGGTCGGAAGCCTGGTGATTCGGGTGCGGTGAGCGAAGTGCTGCGGGAACGGAAGACGGGGCGTTCGGGTGGCTTCCGGTGCGTCGTTGTCCGTGCTTTCACCCTGATCCTTGCTGTCGTCTCGTTGCTGGCTCCGACGGGAGACGTGATCGCGGCCAGGAGGCTGCGATGGTACGAAGCGTACGACAAGGCCAAGGAGAACCTCGAGCGCACTCCGCTGTGTAACGAGGAGGCAGTCAGGTTGCTCCGGTTGGCGCTGTCGAAGCGACGTACGCCGTCACCGGTGGCGACGAGGCGAAGCAAGATCCGGATGGTCTACGCCCCGCACCTGCTGCTGGCCGAAGCGCACGCGCGCTGTGAACGCTGGGCGGAGGCCGCGAAAGAGTATGCGCGGGCCCGGAAGAGGGGGTCTCCCGGATGGA
The DNA here is from genome assembly GCA_027001345.1 of Acidobacteriota bacterium. Taxonomy (GTDB): domain Bacteria; phylum Acidobacteriota; class Polarisedimenticolia; order J045; family J045; genus JALTMS01. The sequence continues at coordinate 1,775 of JALTMS010000392.1, forward strand.
TCGGGCCGGAGGAGAAGAAGCTTACGACCGATTTGGAAAACCGCATCAGGATGATGACGATGGAGATCTCGGGGCCGTCTGTGGATTCGGTGGCCCCGCCGCGGCCTGCCCAGGTGCTGGAGCGCCGCAAGCTGAGGCTGATCATCGGGGCCTCGCCGGTGCTGAGTTGTGAAAGTGACGGGCCCGTATTCGATGAACCGAGCGTTGGGGAACTGGCAGCCAAGATACCGCGCAAGTTACCAGACGGCCTGGTGATTCGCTGTGGCGAGGGTCCCGGTTGGTCGAGCAGCTCTCGGAAAAGAAGAGACGGCGGCGTCGATGAGGAGCTGACCGACTGGTGGCGCGTACTGCAGGTTGCGGAGGCGGTCGAGGTGGAAGCTTCTGTGGGTGACGAGATCGACCTCGGGGCTCTGGCGGGGGCGCTGGCGTTCGGTGGCGCGCCAGGTACGGAAGTCGCGCGACTGGCGCAAAGCTGGAGTGCTGCGCTGATGAGCTACCGGACGTTCAAGTACCGACGTCAACTGAACGAGGGCATAGAGAGGGCGATGCGCTGGAGGGGGCCGGGCGGCGCTCCGCGATGAAGATCTCGGAGTCAGGGTCCTCGTGACCGAGGCGGAAGCGGATGCCGGTGGGGGCGGCCGGGTCAGGCTGGTGGAAAGCGATTCGGAGCGGGCTCGCGGGGCAAGCAAGGTGGGACGTCCCTGTAACGCTCCGGCTGTCTTTGGGACTTCCTTGGCGAACCCGGGGCTGCGGCCCCCCTTTCGTGGAGGAAGCAGACATGAAAACGATTTCGCCGACTGTCCCGAATTCCCTGCTCCGATTGGTTGGCAGCGCTGCAGCAGTGGTTTCCCTGATCGGCCTGCCCGCGATGGCTCAGACGCTGGGTCCTGGCGATCCGTCCGGTGGATCGAGCCAGTCGGCTCAGCTTCAAAATCAGACGCCCCTCGGCGGGGGCTCGTGTCAGAAGCTGGTCGCCTCGTCGCGGCTGGTGCGTACGGTCAGCTTCACTCAGGGAGATGGTGACCTGGATGTGTTCAATCCCAACACGGCGCGGGACATGCAGGCCAGCTTCACCAACCTCTCGGCCGCAGCGGTGCGGGTGGAGGTGCAGCGGGAAGGATCGCGGGCGCCGGAGTTTCTGACGATTCCTGCGGGAGCGACGGTCAGCCGGGAGTACACGCGGGTGCTCGACGTGGTGTTGCGCTGCGAGGATCCGACCGGTGCGACGTGCCGGGTGGACATGGAGCTGCTGCATGCTCCGCCATCGGCCAGTGATGTCGCGCCGGATCTGCCGTTGTGGTACCCGGGTCCGGTGGCCCATGGCGATGCCGACCTGCCTCCGGATTCGGCGATCGACTGTCTGTGGGAGGATGATCTGATCTGGTCCAGCGGCACTGATCGGAAGATGGAGCTGCTGGTGGAGATCACCGGTGAGCAGGACCTGCGGATCGAGGTCGAGGACAAGAACAACACTTTCGACGTGTACCATCTCGATGCGCCGCCGGCGCCTCCGGGTGGCCAGACGCTGCACAATTTCTTCGAGGATGCCATTGCGGTGCGCGTGACCTGCAACAAGAATCCGGTCAATGGCTGCTCGAACTGCAAGTATCACTACGAGGTGACGATCCTCCCCTGATCTACGAGCTTCTCGTGGATGGCAAGGCTCGGCTCGAAGCGCCGGGCCTTGCCCCCTCTTGTGGGCATCTGAGTTCCGCGACGAAGACTTCGGGGTCGAGGTCCTTGTGACCGAGGCGGAAGCGGATGCCGGTGGGGGCGTGGCCTCGGGCTGCGACCAGCCCTCCGTGGATGCCGCGTTGATGGTGGAAGCGACAGAGGGTGGTGCGGTTGGCCAGGGAGTTGTCGCCGCCCTGGGATCGGTACTGGATGTGATGATCTTCGAGGTTGCGGCGGGCGGTGCAGCCCGGCGCCGTGCAGCGATAACTGTCGCGGGCGTAGACGGTCTCGGAGCGACGGCGGGGAGCCTCGGCGGGCGGAGGATCCCAGGTCGCGCAGTAGTCCATCAGCAGCGCCATCAGGCCCCGCCAGGCCGGGTGATGGGGCCGCCGCCGGCGCCCGCGATCGGAAGACGTCTGCACTGGTGCGGGGGCCGCCGGGGGTTGGGCGAGCCGTGCTGCCCGCTCGAGCAGCCGCGCGAAGTCGAGGCCCAGCTCCCGCGGGAGGATGATCATCACCTGGCGAGTGCGCAGGGGCTTGGTGGCGTGGCTGGCCTCGGCTTGCTGCCACAGGCGCTGG
>JALTMS010000393.1 GCA_027001345.1 Acidobacteriota bacterium
TCCACTTGTGCATGGCTGTCTCCTTGGTGATGGGGCGCGCTGATTTGCGAGTTCACCTCTGAAACGTCGAAGACCGCCGGGGGGTTACACGGGTTTCCGCCGTTGGTGGGCTTTCAGCGACCGCCGATCACGTCCTGCCGGAGGCCTGTGCTGCGGGAACGCGCCGGCCGGTATCAGCGCAGGCGGCAGCCGGGACTGTGGGCGGCGGCGGCGCGGAGCGTCTCGATGCGGCGGACATGGCGCTGGAAGGACTCGAGTTCCGCTCCGCTGAGGTTCCGTCCGGCAGGCAAGTCCACGCGCAATGGATGGACTTGCCGGCGATCGACCAGCACTTCGTAGTGCAGGTGCGGTCCGGTGACCCTGCCGGTGGCGCCGACATAGCCGATCACCTGACCTTGTCGCACTCGCGCCCCCGGCCGCACCGAGCGGGCGATGGCGCGCAGGTGGGCGTAGGCGGTCTCGTAGACCGAGTTGTGCCGCAGGCGTACGTAGCGCCCGTAGCTGCCGTTCCAGCCGGCACGGACCACGCTGCCGTCGCCGGCGGCGTAGACCGGAGTCCCCGGGGGTGCTGCGAAGTCGAGACCCCGATGCATGCGGGAGTAGCCGAGAACGGGGTGTCGCCGACGACCGAAAGTGCTGCTCAGGCGGGCGCCGTCGATCGGGGTGCGCATCAGGGTTCGGCGGGCCGAGCGTCCCGCGGCATCGAAGAACTCGTCGCGATCGTTCTGCTCGTCAGAGAAACGATAGAGCCGGTGTTCGCGCCCTGAGAGGGTCAGTCCCGCCTCGAGCAGGGCTCCGGGCCGACGCTGCTCGGTGGCCAGATCGGTGATCTCCTCCCACAGGACGACGAAGCGATCTCCCCGGCGGATCTCGCGCTGGAAATCCACGTCGAAACTGAGCGCACGGATCATTCGAGACAGAATCCGGGGTGGGACTCCAGCATTCCGGGCGGAGGCGTAGAGGCTCGGGCCGATAAGGCCCGCGGCCCAGCGCGTCTCGATACGAACCGGGTGTTCGACCCGGCGCCCGGCGAGCGAGCCGTTCCCATCGGCGGACACTTCGAGGTGATGGCCGAAGCCGGTGAGCACGGCCAGTCGGGCCAGGCGTGGAGGTCCTTCCGGCGACCACTGAATGCTCAGCCGCTGACCGGGTCGGAGCTGCGTGGGTCTGAGCCACGGACGGATCGCGCGCACCACCTCGTGGGCTGCCGTGGCATCGAGTCCCGCGCGACCGAGCAGCGAGCCGAGGGTGTCACCGCGGCGCACCTCGATTTCGAGCCGTTCACCGCGCTCGGCCGGCGGGCTCTCCCGCCCGAGGATCGGTGTCGCTCCGGCGGTGAGCCACACAGCGGCGGCGAGCGCCAGGGCGGCTCTGGGGAAAGCGGTCAAGAGAACTTCTCCTTCGGTCGCGGGGGCGCGTCGGCGAGACCAAAGATGTCTCGGCAACGGCTCGCTGTCCAGCCGTGGTGCACTTTCAGCGTTGCAAGAAACACGCAGCCCGGTGGAAAAGCAAAGCCTCTGGCGAGGATTGTCGCTCGTCGCACTTCGGCGGATCCTCGGGCCATGGAATCACGGGATCAAGGCATTCTGGGCAGGAAGGCAGGACCGTGCCGAACGGTTTTGGGGGTGCTACTTGCCATCGTTCCTTCCCGGCGGAGTGAAAGTTTGACATCGGGAGAGTACGCAGTCGATATCCGGCACTGAGCGGTGTCCGGGTGCGGGGTCGAGACTTCGCGTGTTTTGCTCCGTGACGTGGTGTTCGATGCCTGGGATTCCGTCATGCGACGTGGGAGGACGCATCGATGGCGATCAATGGCAGGCAGCGTTTCGGCAGCTATCTCAGGGCCCTTCGAGAGGCACGGCACCTGACGCTCGAAGATGTCGAGCGTTTGACTCTCGACGAGGTCGAGCCTGTCACGCGCAGTCTCCTCTCACGGCTCGAGAACGGCAAGGCGCGGGTTTCCACGCTCAAGCTCCTGGCCCTGGCCCGGGTCTATCAGATCGGTCTCGGCCAGCTCGCCGAGCGTCTCGAGATCGACTGCGAACTGGCTGTCGACGATCTCGAGGAGACCGAGCGGGTCGCCCCCCAGGAGCTGATGCGTCGGGCCCGGCAGGCGGTGCAGCACGGGCAGGCTCATCGGGCGCTCTTCCTCTACGAGCAGGCGGAGATTGCCTCTCTGAGCGACCCTGGAGGCCGGCGGGCACAGATCCGCGCGCGTTTCGGTGTGGCGCGGGCGATGCTGGCCGCCGCCCGGCACCGCAATGCGCGTAGCGTGCTCGAGGAACTGGTCGATACCTCACTCTCTCCGGCCGATCGCGCTCGTGCGCTGTACCTGCTCGCCCGCTGCTACCTGGGTCTCGAACAGTACCTGCTGGCCGGCGCGATGATCGACTCCCTGCGCCGTCTCGAAGGCGAGGTGCCGGCGGACATCGCGGCGCAGGTGGTCGCCATCGAGGCGGAAATCCGCGACTGGGAGGGGCAGCTCGGCCAGGCTGCGGATTCCTGGCGGCTGTTTCTCGATCGGGCGCTCCACGGTGGCGATGGTGAAGGCGTGGTCCGCGCGATGGTGGCGCTGGCCGGGATCGAACGTCGCAGGGGGGCCGACGTCGAGGCGGCCCGCTGGCTCGAACAGGCTCGGGTGCGCGTCGAAAAGCAAGGCTTGCGCCGCTGGCTGGTCAGGGTCTGCCTCGAGCGCGGCCGGCTCGATCTGGCTCAGGGGCGCGATGCTCATGCCCGCCGGGTGCTGACCGAAGGGCGGAAGATCGCTCGCGAGCTGCGCGCTCATCGGGAGTTGTTCGAGATCTACGTCGAGCTGTGGCGGCTGGCCGAGCGGGATGGACAGCCCGGACAGATGCGCGCGTGCCTCGCGTCTCTGCGCCATCTTGCTCGCCTGCTCGAGCGCGTCCCCTGTCACGCCAGGGACCTGGTCGACCGGCTCGGAAGCGGCTCTCGGCTTTCGGCGGCCTGCTGACGGCCAGAGTCAGATCGCTCGGCGGCGCAGGCGGTTCGGGCCGCGGAAGCGAAGCCAGGCAGCGAGCAAGGTGGCGACTGCGGCCAGCCCCACGGCCATGCCGATCCAGATCCCCTTCAGTCCCAGGCCCAGCCCTCTCAGGCCGCCGGGGAGGTGCTCGAAGGCGAGTCCGATCGAGATGGGCAGGGAAAGGGCGTAGTAGCCGAGGATGTTGATCACCGCCGCGGGACGAGTGGTACCCATGCCGCGCAGCACGCCGCTGGCCACCGCCTGAAAGCCGTCGAAGACCTGAAACGCGGCGGCAATCGGCAGGATTCCCGCCGCCAGAGTGATGACGTCGATGTCCGCGGAACCCTCACCGCTGAGAAACAACGCGGGCAGCCCGTGGCGAAAGGTGACGAAGAGCGCTCCGAAGCAGGTCATCGCTCCCGCGCCGAGCGCGACTCCGGTCCACGCAGCTCGATCCGCGTGGGCCAGATGGCCGGCACCGATCAGGTTGCCCACCCGCGTGGTGCAGGCAAAGGCGATCCCCAGCGCTGCCATGAAGGAAAACGAGGCGATCTTCAACGCGATGGTGTGGGCCGCCAGGGCGTGGGCGCCGAGCCAGCCGGCAAAGATCGTCGTCAGGGTGAAGGCCCAGACCTCCAGGCCGATTTGCAGGCCCACGGGCAGGCCGTAGGCGAGTACCTCCCTCAGCGCACGGGGGGAAAGCGCCTGACGCGCCCACCCGGTCCAGGCGCCCTCGTGGAGGCGCAGGCTGATCACCACTGTCGCCAGTGCGGCCATCATGAAGGTGCGGGTCAGCCCCGAGGCGATGGCCGCCCCCTCGATACCCATCGCGGGGAAGGAGAGCTTGCCGAAGATCAGCACCCAGTTCAGTGCAGCGTTGACCACGTTGGCTGCCAGGACGATCAGCAGAGGAGGTAGCATCATGCCCCGTCCCTGGAGGTACTGGCGCAGGGCGATGTAGACCAGAAACGGAGCGATCGAAAAGGCCTGGACCCAGACATAGGAACTCGCCGGCCGCACCAGCGAGGGATCCTGCCCGGCCA
>JALTMS010000394.1 GCA_027001345.1 Acidobacteriota bacterium
GTCATAGTCGAATGGAGTCCGTTGCCGGGGAGGCAGGAAAGGGGCGAAAACGGCCGAAATCAACCCACGCCGGGTTCCACGAAGCCTACAGTCTACGGAAGAGCCCGCCCCTTGGAAACACCCCCTGGCGTCCGACACGGGCGGAAGATTCGCTCCCAAGGGGCCCGATAATCCAGCCCTGATCCGGTGGCTGTCATGGGGAGAAAGCCTGACCTACGTTGGTGAGCCGTCGAGACGTCGTCAAAGAACTCCGATGATGACGGCGGAGTTGATTCCGAGCATGCCGAACGAGTTGTTCAGGATGTAGCGGACCGGGCCGATCTCGCGAGGCTCATTGGCTACCAGTCCTCGAAGTTGGCACTCGGGATCGAGACGGTCCAAGTTGATCGTCGGATGACAGATCCCGTCCTGGAACGCCGGCAGATTCCCCGCCAACTCCAAAGCCCCGGCCGCGCCCATCGCGTGCCCAATGTAGCTCTTCGTGTTGTTGATCCACGTCTTGTTCGAGTCGCCGAAGACACGGCGCACCGCTGCGCACTCCTGGATGTCGCCGCTCGTCGTTCCCGTCGCATGCGTACTGACGATGTCGATCTCCTCGGCAGCCAAACCGGCTCGAGCCAGCGCCCGCTCCATGCACTCAGCCTGCCGCTGGGGATTGGGAAGGACGAAGTCGGTAGCGTCGGTGTTCATCGCGTATCCCACCAACTCGCCGTAAATCTTCGCGCCTCGCCGCCTCGCATCCGACAGACGTTCCATCACATAGACGCATCCCCCTTCCGCCACCACGATTCCGTTGCGGTCGACGTCGAACGGCCGTGACGCTTTCGTCGGGTCCTCATGCGTTGCCAGCGCGCCCTGACTCTTGAAACTTGCGAAGATCCCGAACGTATGGATGGCTTCGGAAACGCCACCGGCGAGCGCCAGATCGCACTCCCCAAGCCGCAGCATCTGGCTTCCCTGAATCAGCCCCGCGTTTCCCGCAGCACAGGCGGCGCCGATCGTGTAATGAGGCCCGATGACTCCGAGGTTCAACGCGACCTCGCCGGCCGGATTGTTGGCCACAGTGCGAGGATTGTGATGGTGCGACCAGAAACTCGTGTCGTAGTCGTACCCCTTGAGTTCGTACACCTCGTTCTCGGTCTCGACGTTGCCGTGCTCGGTGATCCCGAGGTAGATCCCGACCGTCGATTTATCGACCGACTCCCAGTCCAACCCGGCGTCTCGGATCGCTTCGTTGGCGCAGTAGATGCCCACACTTCCCGCCCGCGTGCCACGCCGTCGATCTTTGCGACTTTGATACTTGCGCTCATCGAAATCGCAGATCCCCGCGAGCGTCTTGCCGACGTAGCGGATTTCATAGTCGGTGACTCCGCTGCGCCCTTCCAGGAGTGCTTTGCGAAACTCGGCCAGGGAGTTGGCATTGGGAGCCGTCAAGCCGATGCCCGTCAGGACGATGCGCTGATCGTCGGAAAGTTGCTCGCGAATCGCATTCATCAGTGGAGGTCCTCACCAGGTTGCCCCACGCCATTGCCAGCAAGAATAGGCCGGCGTCGAGGCGGCGGATGGTCGCGGTAGATCAGGATGGTTCCGATCGTTGTGGGGAAGGGCCGAACCGCTGAGGCTAAAGGACGACCGTCGATCTCGCAACGGGCGAACCGGGTGGGGCCGTCCACAGTCAGCACAGAGGGTTTTTCTCGAGCCACCGCCCCAGACGCCGCATTCCTTCGTCCGTGGAAATGGTGGGAACGTATCCGAAATCCCGCTTGGCTGCCTCGATGGAAAAATAGTGGTCGGTCCCCAATTGCAGCGCGAGAAAACGAGTCATGGGAGGTTCGCCTTGAAGCCTCGCCATTTTCCAGATCCCTTCCATGACAGCTCCCACGGCATAAGCCAACCGGAGGGGAACCGAACGCGAGACCGGCGGCAGCCCGGCCAGAGCCAGAATCTCGTTGATCCAGTCCCAACACCCGACAGGCTCGCCCTGCGTGATGAAATACGCCTTGCCTCCCGGTTTCCCCGACTCGCGCAGCGCCACGGCTGCCAACCGGTGAGCCTCGGCGGCATTCTCCACGTATACCATGTCGATCCGATTGTCTCCCCTTCCGATCCGCCGAAGGCGCCCTTGTCGGGCTCGAGCCACCAAGCGCGGGATCAGGTGCGGGTCGCCCGGTCCCCAAATGAGATGCGGGCGCAACGCGCACGTGCGCATGCCGGCGGGATGGTCGGCCGCCAGCACAGCTCGCTCAGCCAGCGCCTTCGTCTTCGGGTAGGCACAAAGCCAACGTGTCGGGTAGGGAGCACTCTCGTCGATCCCCTGCTGACTTTGGCCGCCGAATGTGACACTCGGGCTGCTCGTGTAGACAAAGCACCGGCAACCCGCTTGGCGGGCAGCCGCCAGCATGTGAAAGGTCCCCTGCGCGTTGATTTCATAGTAGCGCCGATACGGTCCCCAGATCCCGGCGATGGCCGCCGTGTGGAAGACCGTCTCAACACCTCGACACGCACTCGCCACAGCCGCTTCGTCACGCACGTCCCCTTCGATTTGCTCCACACCGAGTGCGTCCAGGTGAGCATAGCGCCGTCGCGAGAACGTGCGGACCGATTGACCTTCGACTACGAGTTGCCGGACGAGGGCTCCTCCCAGAAAACCGCCGCCCCCCGTCACCAACACCGTCATGAGGCCCCCCGTTTCCAATCTCGCTTCTCCGCCCGCGGATGATCTTAGACCCTAAGGACACCCACGCGTTTGCCACGGCAACTCATGGCCGCCACCCCTGCACATCACCGGTGTCGAAGTGGAAGCCGTACCCTCCGTCGTAGCCGATCGCTTGAGCGGGCAAGAAAAGTCGCCATGATCGGACCTCGGCACGCGCCGCGTCATCGGGAGGTTCGAAGATGACGACATCGACCACTCGGTCGCGAGGTTGCAACTCGGCCCGAGGCGTATGGCCTCGAATCGACCGAGCATCATCAAACAGCACGAGTGGCCACGACCTGCCCGACTGATCGACCAGCATGGCTCCGATCTTCTGGCCTCGCCACTCAAAACTTCCTCCATACCAGCTCGCATAGGACACCACCTTGGTCGACCGATTCTCGATTTCCAACTCGACCTGGAGAAAGGGGGCAGTCTGAGTCACCACGTTGGCCTGCGTCTTTGCCGTGACCGGCGCATAGCGAATCGACCGCACCCGTACCCGGACATGGCCGATCCGTTGGGCTCGGTCGCGAGCCGCACTGAAGCGAACGCGAAAGGGCGGGAAGGTTGTCGGCTCCTCGTTTTCCGAGTCTTCTGCTCGGGACGCGTCCGCCGCCGAGCGAGCCGACTGGTCGGTGCTTTTTTGAACTTGGGGCTCGCGCGAGCGGCGTCGTCTCCCCAGATCTTTCGCCAGGATCATCACGGCTCCCAGCAAAGCGGCCACGGAGGCGACGGCGATGACGAGGCGCCGGACGGCACGCCGTCGGTCCCCACTCAAGTCCCCCGCGGCCTCGGCCTCCGCTTCCGTAGACCTCGAAACGGCGGAGTCGACCGCCTCGTCAGCTCCGGCCGGTGAGGTTCCCACAATCTTGCGAGGCATTTCGATTCCGGCGGCCGAGACCGTCGCCTGGGTCGCCGAAACATCCTGAGGCGTTGACGTCGCCGGCACGACGATGGGGCGTTCCCGTTCCTCCGAACTGGACCCCTGCGATTCGCTCGTTTCGGAGGGCGTGGAGGTCTCCACGGGAGCCATGAAGTTGGTGCCGCACGAGGGGCACTTGAGCATCTGGCCGATGGCCAGTGCCACTTCGATGCGGTAGCCGCACAGCACGCACCGTACACTGGTCGAGTGCTTTGCCACGCCCGTCGGTCCTCGTCGTCGCCACGGATGGCTCGGCGCCGAGCCGAAGCCGTTTCGTCTAGCCAACGGCCGATTCTGAACGTAAACTCGCCGGTGAGAAAGAGCGGTGCCCGAGGAAACGCCTCGGCTCGCCAGAGTGGCCGAGGAGCCTTGTCGGTCGAGGAGTCGTCGGC
>JALTMS010000395.1 GCA_027001345.1 Acidobacteriota bacterium
CCCTCGACACGGTGCTGGCCCAGGCAAAGGCGGCCCGCGAGATGGCGACGCGCCGCGCCGCGGTGCTGCGTAATCACTACGCGGGCGACGTGGGAGACGAACCCGTGGCCCTCATTGAGCTGGCCGACCGCCAGCCCCTCGCGTTCCCCTCCCATGACGCCGCGAAGCAAACGAGCAAACGCATGAACGACGAGACGGACCGCGGGCAGGTGATGACACACCGTCGAAAACGACTGATCGACATCATCCGAGAGGAGATGGCGGACAAGTCATGAGCGTCGAGCAACAATGGCTGGCCGTCCTCGACTACCTGCGTGATGCCCCCGCCGGCGAGTCGTTGGCCTTCGACAAAGCCACCATCGCGCATCCCCGCGAAGCTGGCGCACACGTGAGCGTCGGATGGCCCACAGGCCAACTCGGCGACTACCGCTTCCCCCCGGACTCTGCGTGTCGCGGGCTTCACGTCCACGAACATCCCGACCGATGGGTTGCCCACCTTGACCGCGTACACCCGGACTGTGATGTCGGTGAGCATCTTCGACGAGATGCTCATGGGGCGCTTCTATGCGGCGGGGCTGTTCTCGGGGCCGTACTGGGCGGAACCATGACCAAGAAGGGCAGGGGCGCTCTGGCAGGCGCGGGGTTGGGACTCCTCGCGGCCGCGCTCTTGATTTCCACGGACGAGGAGTGAAGATATGAACGACGACGAACGGAACAAAGAAGATGGCAGCCCCGAGGCCGGCAGCAAAAAAGACCCCGACCTCCATGTTGAACACCTCGAATCGGAGATCACCAACCTTCGCGCCAAGCTGGAGAAGACGGACGGGGAGCTAGCGACGCTGCGTAAGGACCTCACGGCCACGACTACAGCGCTGGAGACCACGCAGGAGCAGGTCCGCAGCATCACCGCCGAGCGCGACCAAACGCTCGACCGGATCGGCGTCCTGTCAGCAAAGCTGGAGGACGAAGCCAACGCTCGGAAGCTCGTCGAGATCGAACGTGATGACCTGGCCGAACAGCTCGGTACCGAGCGAGGCGCGCACGCCCGAACCGAGCGTGCGCGGGCCTCAGCCCAAGCATCAGCGGACGCGCGCGGCGCAGCCGCGGCTGGCCTTGGGCTCGCTACCGCGTTGAGCCTCATCGCTCACGCTGCGCGGGACTGACGACGCCACACGTAGCGCCGGCTCCGGGCTCAATGTGCCACTGGCGACCACTCCCAATCCGTGTCATCTTGGATGGCCAGTGGCTCGAAGCACCAAGCGAGAACGCCGGGAGAAGAAGCGTCGGCGACAAGCCAAGACGAGGAAGTCGAGCGCGGTGACGAAGGGACCTCAGCCCAAGGAGTTCAGCCTCTACTGCGACGAAGCCGGAAACAGCGGGCTCAGCTACTTGGACCCGGCGCAGCCGGTGCATGTCATCGCCGGGTGGGTCGTCCCCACAGAGCGGGAGGAACAATGGGCCGCCGAGATCACGGCGCTGCGAGATCAGCAGTCGGCTCCAGAGCTTCATGGGGTTAAGCTCCTGAAGACGCGGCGGGGTCCTGCCCTGGCCGCCAAGATCCTGGAGGCCGGGCTGCGCAACGGGTGCCTCCCAACCTCGCTCGTCGCCTTCAAGGGTCATTGCCTCGCGCTCCGAGTGGTCGAGACGTTCCTCGACCCCGCGTCCAACCCCGGTGCCGCCTGGCTGCCGGCAGGAGCGAACCAGACGCGGCGAGAGATCGCCACCATGCTCTGGCAAGAAGTCCCCGATGCGATCCGTGAGTTCGGCGCGTGCTTCAAGAGGCCGGAGACCGCGACCTGGAGCGCCGCCGTCACCGCCATCGCAGACGCTCTCGATATGGGCCATGTCGCCGCCCGGCACGGCACCCTGGTCTCGATCCTCGGCAAGAGCCTCCGGCAAAGCCTGGTCCCCGCGATCATGGACGACATCGTGGAGGAGGAGGCTCGAAGCGTGTGGGGGACCGGCAAGCGCCACGAGGCGATGTCACTGAACTTCCCCGTGTTCCTCAACTTCATGCGGAACCTGGACATGCTCGTCCACGGCGCACAGATCGACGTGATCCACGACGAGACGCTCCAGTTCGAGGCCGCGTTCCGACAGGCAGTCCAGCTTTTCGGACAGATTGGTGCGGTGGATGTGCGCACTGAGGACGGTACGCCTTGGCGCTTGAGCCCCGGGAGCTATCGGAGCTTCACTACACTGGACTCCAAGAACGTCATCGGTCTCCAGGCGGCCGACATCATGGCCGCCAGCGTGTACAAGGTGGCGAAGCGTGCCCACGACGACGAACCGCTGAGCGACGACGAGGTGCCGCTGGCCGCGTTGGCGCTTGGTCACGAGGCCGCGTTCACGATGACCGGGGACTTCCCTCGCGCGCCGGGCATGGGGAGCGAGGCAGAGCTGGCTCGCCTGCACGGCAGCGCTTTCCGAGCCGCTCAGCGCTACTACGATACCAGCGGAGCGGGCGACCAGCGCTGACGGCCCCCAGGCCAGTCAGGTTTCGTCGTCGCGCTCGTGACGTTGCCGCACTTCATCACCAAGCGGCATGCCCCCGGCATGTGCGACGGCATCGTCCACGAACGTGCGCACGGAGTTCGCCTTCGAGAGGTGGACGGACGCCACGGTCACGGCCCCGCCCGGTTCCGGAAACGCGCCCTCCAGAGCCTCCAGCCCATCCCGTTCCCGCGACATGAAGTACGTCACTTCATAGCCTCCGAAGGCGACGTAGTACACGTCCCTCCCGGCGAACTCGGATCGCTGTGGCTTGGAGATCAGACCGCGATCCACGGCCCCTTGATCGTCACAGAGAACCTTCACGAGAAACGGGTAGTCGAACACACCGCCCGGATCTCCATGGGCGAGCATCTCGCGCAGCCGCTCCCGATGTTCGGGTTCGAGATCCACGTTCGAGAAAGCGTCGAGCGTGGACACGGCGGCGCGCCAGAGAATCGAGAGATGGAACAGCTTGAACTGCCGGTAGTCGATGGCCACCCTGGTCATCGTCCCGGGGGTAGTGGTCTCAGGTACCGCGTTCGGGCCCTCCCCCAACCAGGTCTGGAAGATCGGCGTCTCGTACTCCTGGCTGAGCAACTGCTCGGCCTCATCGGAGAGCAGGCGCTCCCAGAGACCAGCTTGAACCGTCGTCAACCATTCTCCCCGGTCCTCCGAAACGTTGATCGGATACGAGCGGCCTCGCGTGCTCTCCACCGGGCGCCAGATCGCCCTGGGCAGGACATGGGATCGCCGTAACGGTCCCTCGGTCAGTAGAAGCGCGCATCGTCCTTCGGCAGGCATACCCGGCCCAGGATGCACCCGGTGCTCGACGACAGCAACCTCGGGCGCCCTGGTCGGCCCTTCCCACAGGCGCGTGCGTGGGTCACCGGGCCGATGGCGGGGTCCTCGGCACGAGGTGCATGGTCGTACTTCCTCCGAGCCGGTTGGCCGCAGCCTGAGGGCTACTGCCCCGGAGCAGGACAGAACACCGCGACCGCGTGTCCCCTGCCACGCTGCTCCGGAGCCAGGAAGTCGCTACCATGCGCGCGATGGCCGACTCCAAGACGATGAAGTTCCCCAAGGACCAACTAGGCGCCGAACAGGTGGAGAAGATCAAGGGGCAGCTTGATGAGTGGGTCAAGCGAGCGCAACAGGAGACGCGGCGGAAGCTCGTGCTAAATCGTCTCATCCGGGAGATGGCGAAGCACATCGAAGACGCCGACCTGGCAAGGCGGTGCGTTGAGTACGTGGATGCGGTCGAGGAGTGGAAGGATGGAGACGGTCCAACGCCGCCACTCTAGGCGGACATCTGCGCATGGCCGACCTCGGTAGCGCCTGTTCAAGGGTAGTACCGGCCCACTTCCCGCAACGCCTTCCGGATCGGCCACTGCTCCTGACCGTCAAGAAGCCGCTCCTGCACATCCGCTGGCAGGCCGAGCAGGGCCATTGACCCTCCCCCGAATTCCTGGACAACCCGGATAAGGAGATACCATGTCCCGAAAGATGTCCAAGCG
>JALTMS010000396.1 GCA_027001345.1 Acidobacteriota bacterium
CACAGGCAGCAACCGACAGGGATCCCGTCCAATGGGCCTGTCAGACTGTCGCCAGTCTTGCCGCGGCGCACAGCGGTCGGCACAGTCGTCGCAGCCCGAGCCGTTCACTCGCCGGCCACTGTTCATGGGGGCTCAAAAACTCTCGGAGCTCGCCCGCTCCCAGATCTCACCCCAGGGTTCAGGCGGGTTCGCTTCGAGCAAGCAGCCGATCGGGACGTACTCGTAGACCTCCGCGAAGCTGCGAATCGTCGTCGCATCGACCCGTCTGAGGACCTGCTCCGGTGACACCCTTTCACAGCAGGGATTGCCGTTGGCGGCAAGCAGCTCGAGGAAGGCTTCGATCGTTCGAGCGTGGTAGTTGGCCACCCGCCGCGCCTTGTCTTCGACATCGAGAGAGCGCCAGAGGCCCGGATCCTGGGTAGCCACCCCCACCGGACATTGATTGGTGTTGCAGCGCCGGGCCTGTATGCAGCCGATGGCAAACATCATCGCCCGGGCCGCATTGCACAGATCGGCGCCGAGGGCCTTGACCCGGACCATGTGGAAACCGGTACTGATCTTCCCGGACGCGATGACTCGCACCTGCCCCCGCAATCCGCTACCCCGCAGGGCATTGTTGACGAAGAGCAGGCCGTCGCGCAGCGGCATTCCCACCGAGTTGGTCAACTCTACCGGCGCCGCCCCTGTGCCTCCCTCGGCACCATCGACGGTGATGAAATCGGGGAGGATTCCGCTTTCCAGCATCGCTTTGCAGATTCCCAAGAACTCGCTGCGGTAGCCGATGCAGAGCTTGAAGCCGACGGGCTTGCCACCGGAGAGTTCGCGCACTCTTGCAACGAAATCGAGCAGCTCGCGGGGCGTCGAGAACGCGCGATGAGCGGGAGGCGAGATCACGTCCCGGCCGAGGGGTACGCCGCGGATGCGCGCGATCTCCCGCGTCACCTTGGCTGCGGGGAGGATTCCGCCGTGGCCCGGTTTGGCTCCCTGAGAGAGCTTGATCTCGATCATCTTTACCGACTCGTACCGGGAGCGCTCCTCGAACAGGCCGGCATCGAAGTTTCCGTCCTTGTCGCGACAGCCGAAGTAACCGGTACCGATCTGCCAGACCAGGTCACCTCCCGGGGCCAGGTGGTAATCGCTCAGCCCTCCCTCGCCGGTGTTGTGGGCGAAACCGCCGAGACGGGCCCCCGTGTTGAGGGCGAGGATCGCATTGCGGCTGAGCGAGCCGAAGCTCATCGCCGATATGTTCAGATGGGAGGCCAGGTAGGGCCGGCGGCAGTCTCGCCCCCCGATGCGGATGCGGGTTTCATGCTCCGCCGGGGGGCGCGCCGCCAGGGAATGGCTCATCCACTCGTAGCCGATCCGGTCCACGTCCCGCTGAGTCCCGAAGGGCATCGTGTCGCAGGAATCCTTGGCTCGCTGGTAGATCACCGAACGGTATTCCCTGGCATAGGGCGTGCCGTCGATGTTGCTCTCGACGAAATACTGCTGAATCTCCGGCCGTGCCTTTTCCATCCAGTAGCGACCGTGGCCGATCACCGGGTAGTTACGGAGCAGGGTGTGCTTCCGCTGCAGCAGATCGTAGATACCGATCCCAATCAGCGGCCCGACGATGACCAGGCCCCACAGCGCCTGGGGCCAGCGCAGGGCGAGCAGGACGAGCAGGGTGACCACTGAAACCGAAGACAGCACGAAGATCCGTTTGATCATCAGTCGGCAGCTCCCAGGAACCTCGAAGCGAACTCGGCGTGAATCCGGATACAGATTCCCACGAGCGCGCCGCCTGGAAACAGGGCGTCACGATTTTTTACATACTGCTGAAGACACAGCAGGACCCCGAACGGGAAACAGCGCCGACAGGAGATCGCTGCCGAGCGCTCAGGGGCAGGGCGGCGCCACGTCCAGGCGCACCCGGGCATCGATGGCGGCTGCTGCGGACGAACCCCAGGAGGAGGCATCGGTGCCGGTGCGAGAGCGCAGCAGGTAGTAGCGACCGTCCCCGGCAGAGGGCCCGCTGCGGGTGTCGTCCCAGGGGGTGTCCGGCCAGTCACTAACCGCGCAGGCAGCCTGGGCGAAACCACCGTCTGCCTGCAGGTCGCTGAGCGAACCGTCGGCCACGTCGTAAACCGTCGCCTCGCCGTAGACCGGATCCTGGCTGGTCCAGGACACCGTGGTCGTGCCGCCCGAGCGGGTGACATGCACCCCCTCGACCGGGTCGAGGACGAACATCCGCACCGCGGAGAGCATGAAATCGCCGTCGTCACGCCTGCGATCGGTCCACACGGCGAGGAAGACGTCGGACCAGGCGGCCTGGGCCAGGTGGTCTCCGAGCAGGGCTCCGGCTCCGGTGGGAACCGTAAACGGGCTGTCGTTGATCGCAAAACTGGGCTCGAAGGTCGATCCTGCATCCCGGGAGGTGGTGCCCCACACGTCGAGGCGTCCGTCACCAGTATCGTTGCGGTGGTCGTACCAGAAGATGCTGACCACTCCTCGTGGGCCCACACGAACCAGAGGAAAATCCTGGTTGGTCCCCGCAGGTGCATCTCCCAAGATCACCGGCGGCAACCAACTCCCCGGCCCCGGCGGGTGACGCGAATAGAGCACATCGGAGGTCAGACCATCGGGCTCGCTGGCATAGACCAGATGAACGCCACCGCGAAATGATCCGTCGGAACGATCGACCGCCAGAGTGGGGCGCGAGGTGCGGCGGTAGTCATAGGGCGTGGCATTGACCAGGTCCACCGGCCCGACGGGCTGGGGTGGATCCCAGCTCACGCCACCATCGAAGGAGGTGACGGTACGAATGTCCATCGGTGAAGTGTTCTTGACGAAACCGATCCACACCTCACTCGAAGGGCCGATGGTCATTTCACCGGGAAAGTTCGACGTGATGGTGCCGCCGGCATCGACCCGCACCGGATCGCTCCAGGTCGCGGCCTGATCATCGGAGCGCACGACGAAAATCTTGCCCGTCGAGCCATACCTCAAATAGAGACGTCCCTGAAAGGGGCCATCGCTGTCATCGCAGACCAGCATGGGCAGGTCCTGCGAGGAGGCAGTGTTCCGCGCCGGTGTCCGCTCTTCCCATGTCATTCCACCATCCGTGGAACGATAGACCAGGAAGGCGGCAGCCGAAGGCGGATCCAGGTCCTGGACCGCGGCCCAGACGACCCCGTCCTTGCAAAAGCTGACCGAAGCGTTGAGCTGCTGCACCGCGTGACCGGCGAGCAGGCCCGCGTCGTCCCACTTCTGGCCCCCGTCATGGGAAACCCAGACCCGGACATTCGTCGTATTGGGATCCCGATCGACCGACTCCTCTCCCACTGCCACCAGGTGGGCCGGATCCAGGGGATCGACGGCCACCATCGGTTCGACCTGCCGCACGCCAAGAGGATCACCGTTCAGCCGCACATTCGCTCCCGGGACGGTCACGGCCCAGACCGACGTGGTGCAGATCAAGATCCAGACCGAAACCAGACCACACCACTTCGCGGTGCTCTTCGAGCCCATCGTCTACCTCCCGCGCGTCACAGCGCAGCTCTTTCGTTCCTCTACAGGCCGACAGCCAGCCGCTCGCGGTCACCGCGAACCCAGACTGGCCGCCTGCCCCGAACCAGTCGTGAGCCCTTCGGCGGCAGACGGGCTGCTGGCGCCCTGACTACGAAACTTCGTGCATCCTCCGGGCCAGGAATCGGCTGCTCAGGGGCAGGGCGGCGCCACGTCCAGGCGCACCCGGGCATCGATGGCGGCTCCTGCGGACGAACCCCAGGAGGAGGCATCGGTGGCGGTGCGAGAGCGCAGCAGGTAGTAGCGACCGTCCCCGGCAGGGGGCTCACTGCGGGTGTCGTCCCAGGGCGTGTCCGGCCAGTCACTGACCGCGCAGGCAGCCTGGGCGAAACCACCGTCTGCCTGCAGGTCGCTGAGCGAACCGTCGGCCACGTCGTAAACCGTCGCCTCGCCGTAGACCGGATCCTGGCTGGTCCAGGACACCGTGGTCGTGC
>JALTMS010000397.1 GCA_027001345.1 Acidobacteriota bacterium
CAGGCTGTTGCCGGGAGCATCCACCGCATCCACGCAGGCGCCGACATCCACCGGCGGATTGACCGCCACGATGCGGTCCGCCAGGCAATCCGCACCACTGTGCCCGGCATAGCCCAGGGCAAGCGCACCCCCGAGGGAGAAGCCGACGATGACGAAGGGCCGCGGCAGGCGCTGCCGCTCGAGCATCTCCAGACAGGCGCCGAGATCCCCGCTCTGCGTCGCGTTGTGAAGCGTACCGGCCCGGGCCTCGGTCCCACCACAGCCACGTAGATCGAGGCGGGCGGCGTTCCAGCCCTCGATCACCGCCGAGCGCCCGAGGCGCACCAGGTACGAGGCGTCGGACGACCCCCCCATGCCGTGGACCAGCAGCACCGTCCCCCGGGCTCCCACGCCGGCTCCAGAGAGCTTCAGACGCACCTCGGTACCCGCCTCCACCGACACCCAGATCTGCTGCTCGGACCCGGGCATGGATGGAGCAGGTGCCTTGACGCCGATGATGGTCTGCAAGTGGGGATTGCGCGCCCACCAGGAAGGATCGAGCCGCGGCAGCTCTTTGGTGGCGAAATCGGCGGACAGTGCAGTCGAGGACATGCTCAGAAACTCCGTCGAATCCCCGGAATTGCAACCCATGACGGCACCTTGCCCAACGCAGCCGGGGAACCGAGCTTTGCTCTTGGCCCGGGAAAGCTCGCCGGGCCAGGGAGCCCAGTGTGCGAGTGTCGGTTGTCGATCATCCCGCCGAAATGGCCCGCATCGAGGACCTCTGGCGTCAGCTCGAGGAAGCCGATCCACCGTCGGTGACCGGAACCTTCTGCTTTCTTTCGAGTTGGTGCCGGCAGCGGCTCGGCAGGGACCGGTTGCAGATCCTGCTCTTCCACCAGGGGGCCTCCTGCGTCGGTCTGGCTCCCCTGATGATCGCCCAGCGCCGCATGGGCCCGCTGCGCGTGCCCACCGCGCTCTATCTCTCGCGCAACGGCTACGTTCCAGGACCCCGGTTGCTCGCCGAGCCCGGTGCCCGCCGGGCGGTGGCCGAGGCACTGACCGACTACCTGCTCGAGGGAAGTCGGCCCTGGAAGGCCGTCCGTCTGAGCAACATCGAGCCCGGTGGCGCCCTCGACGAAGCCATCGGCCGGCGACTCACCGATGGCGCCCGGATCAATTTCGGTCCGGATGAGGGATCGGCGACCATCGAGCTGCCCGAAACCTGGCAAGCCCTGCTCGCCAGGTTCCGGCGCGATCGGCGCAAGACCCTGCGCAACAAGACGCGCCGCCTGGATCGAGAACTCGGCCACGAGATCATCACCGTCCGCGATCCAGCGGAGATCCCCGTAGCCCTCGAAGCCTGCTTCGATATCTCGGAGCGAAGCTGGCAAGGACAGGCGGGCACAGGCATCGCCTCCGACGCAGCCTCCCGCGCCTTCTACCACGACGTGATGGCTGCCCACGGCCGCCAGGGCCGCGCCAGGATCCAGCTCCTGCGAGCCGGTGGACGACCGGTAGCCTTCGAGATCTCCCTTGCCCATCGCGACACCCACTACGCCTTGAAGACCGGTTATGACGAGGCCCTGAGGGAATACGGCCCCGGCGTGATCGTCGAGGCTGCGGCCTTCCGCGCAGCACTCGAGGCTGGGGACCGACGGGTGGAACTCTTCCACCCCGCCAGTCAAGCCAAGCTTTCCTGGGGCGCAGCATCGACTCCCTACAGACGCGCAACCCTCTTCACCGGTTCGCTCTCCGGCCGCCTGCTTCAGCTCGCCCGCAGCGGCCGGCGGCGCGCACTGACCTCTCTCCGCCACGAAGCGTAGTCGATGGCGGCGGGTAGAAAACTCAGACTGCGGCGAGCTGGAAACGCACCGAGCGCCAGGCCGCTTCCCAGGCCCGGAATTGCTGACGAAACTCACGGCGCAGGCAGCGCAGCTCCCGGCGAATCTCTCTCAGCCGGCGACGGCGCTCGGCACCCCGCTGCTGCTGAACACGACGGTATTCCGACCACAAGGCCCGGGAACGATGGTGCATCTCGTCGAGGCTCTTCTCGAGCGAAGCCATCACCTCCACCGCCTTGTGACGCATCTCGTCGAGGCGAATGCTGAGGCTGTGTTCGAGGTCGCGCCGCTTCTCGCGCAGGCGGGCCATGCGGATCGTTTCTTCAGCCACCCGTCGCAGATTCCAGGCCAGGCCCAGCCGCGCCAGCAGCCAGATCACCCACTTGCCCGGATCGAAATGCCAGGCGCGAATCCCGTTGCGATAGTCGGCCTGGAAAGTGTGGTGGAAATTGTGATAGCCCTCACCGAAAGTGAAAAATGCCACCAGGCCGCTGTCCCGGGCGGTGCATCGGCCATCATAGGGCCGGCGACCGAGATAGTGACACAAGCTGTTGATGAAGAAGGTGGCGTGCTGTACAGCCACCACACGGACGATGCCGCCGAAGACCAGTCCGGTCATCGCCGCCCGCAGTGGCTCGACACCCACCAGCCAGCCCCAGCCGAGGGCCAGCAAGACGGGGAAGCCGAAGCACATCCCGATCATCAGGGGAAGGATCCACCGGTCCTGCCAGAGCAGAAAACGACTCTGCTCGAGATCGGCCACGTTGTTGCGCGGCAACTTGGGCTCGCGCTTGCGGATCAGCCAGCCCATGTGGGCATAGAAGAAACCCTTGTTGATGTTGTAGGGATCGTAGGGAAAGCCGTCGCGATCGACGTACTTGTGGTGGTAACGGTGCTCACTGGCCCAGTCCAGCACCGAGTTCTGGAAGGTTGCAGCCCCGAGCAATCCGGCGATCGTGGCGACCGGCGAGACGGCGTCGAAGCTGCGGTGGGCGAACAGGCGGTGATAGCCGACGGTGATGCTCAGACCCGTGGCATAGGTCATCACCAGAAAGACCAGCAATTCGAAGAGCGAAAAGCCGAAAGAGCGAATGTAGAGCGGAGCGGCGATCAGCGCGGCGGCGAGCGATCCCACCAGCCACAGCGTCGTCGGCCAGTTGATCGGCGGTTTGTTCTGGGTCATGCAAATCCTCGTGGCGGAAGGCACCTCCTGCGCGAGTGCCGAAGGCCCAACCCTGCCATGACCCGGCTAGGTTAGCTCCTCGTGCCCCCGGGCGTCAAAGAAGTCCCTGGGTGGAAGACGAGAGGACGGCCTGAAGGCCGTCCTCTCTCGATCTCGCCGAAGGCGGCCGGCCGGAGCCGGCAGCCGATCAGAAAGAAATACCGATCATCAACGTCACGTCGGTGCTCCGAATCACATGACGCGAGCTGAAGGCCGAGGCATCACGGAAGCCCAGCTCGGCACTCAGATTGTCGCTGTGCTGGTAGCGCAGGCCCAGCGCGTAGTCGGTGCCGGTGTAAGTCTCCTCGTTCCGGTTCCCGCTCTCCGAAGTGAAGGTCGGCGTCTCGGCAAACATGTCGCGGTTCCGGTAGGTCACGTCAGAGCGCCAGAAGTTGGCACCGGCCACAGCCGTCCACTTCTCACCCAGCCTGGCCCGCACGGAGGTCGGAATCGACTGCTCGTCACCCTCGACCTTGGCCCACGTCCGGAAGCGGCCGATCCCGCTGGGCGTATAGGACGTGTCGGTGATGTCACCGGCAAAGTCGCCATCGATGTCGTAGTTCTCCCACGCCAGGCCGACGGCAAAGTCCACGCCACTGCCGACTTCCTTCTGCCAGCGCAGACCGACCTGCGTACTGGAGGAGGACAGATCGTCGCCAGTGACGTTCTGCTCATACTCGTAGGTGTAGCTCTGCATGAAGACCATCGGGTTGTTGAGGTCGCCGGTGGTCGAGCTGTAGGAGCCGGTCACCTCCAGCGCACTCGGACGCTCGCCACCCTGGTACCAGTTCAGGCGGACGTTGCCGCCCCAGGTCGTGCCGTCGAAGTCCCACACGCGGCGGCTGTCGAAGCTGCCATCGACCGAGCGAGTCCCGCTGGAGAAGTCACCGGTGGCGAAGTTGCCGCCCACGGTCCAGGTAAAGTCTTCGCGGGCGTGGTTCTGGATCGCTCCGGAAACTCCCACGTAACTGGTGTTGAACTGGCTGCTGAAAAGGGAGCTGCCGCCGAAATTCGAACCCCTGCTCTTACGATCGAGGTAGGTGCCCTTGACGCCCCAGTTGTAGGTCTGCCCTCGCTGGCCCCAGGCCAACATCAACTCGGTAGCACTCGCATCGTTCTGCTGGCCGCTGCTGAAAGAGCCGGAAGTGAACAAGTTGTCTCTGTTCCAGTCCTCCCAGGCCAGGTAGCCGGCCAGATTGCCGTTGCCGCGAGCGTAGATGCCGCCGACCTGGAAGGTGTCGACATCGGCCCGGTTGGCCAGACCCGTGAAGAGAATCCGAGGCGTACCCTGGCCACCGGAGCTGGGCCGACCGAGGGTCGGAGTCACCTCGTCGCGGGTGATGTCCGCCAGGCGGGTGGGATCGTTGATCTGGTCAATGGTCGAGCGGAACAGATCGAAGCTCGACTCGCTGATGACCGAACGCGTCTGAATGATGTGGCTCGACTGGGCAACACTGAGCAGATTGACCGCTTCGCCCGCCTCGGCGGCAAACACCATGCTGGCCCCGCCGGCGAGAGCCATCACGCCCAGGACTGCAGCCAGGCGACACCACTTCGATTTCGTTTCCCCAAGCATCCTCTTCCTCCTAAGGTTGAGACAAGACCTGCGCTCCGCGCCATGCGCGGAATCGACAGGGGATCAACTCGACCCGAGCACAAAAGTAACGTTGTCCGGCAGTTTGTCAAGAACGACGCTGCCCGCCGGAGGGAAAAGCCGGAAGCGACGGCGAACGGCTTCGAACGGTACCGGAACCCTCGATTTACGAAATTAAAGCGAAAATCTGCGAGTCTGGCCCCCCAGGCTCTCTTCACGTTGCCCTCGACCGACTCTCGTCGTACCTTGCGCCCACATCTGGCTTTGATCGACGCCACGCCGAAGCGGGAGGGCTGTTGGACTGGCGGGAGAGGGTCGCTGCGGAGGGGAGTCGCGGCGATCGGACGGGGCATTTCGAGCGGGAGTTCTACCGGGGGATCTATCTCATCCGGCGGCTCGAGGAGACTTTGCTCGAACTCTTCGCGGCCGGTCGACTCAGTGGTACGACCCACACCTGCCTCGGCCAGGAAGCCAACGCGGTCGCCGTCGCCTTTCATCTCACCGACGCAGACGTGGTGGTCAGCAATCACCGCTGCCACGGCCACTACCTGGCCCGAACCGGCGATCTCGAAGGCCTGCTGGCGGAGATCCGGGGGCTCGAGCGGGGCCTGTGCTCGGGAAAGGGCGGCAGCCAACACCTCTGCGCTCCCAACTTCTACACCAACGGCATTCAGGGGGGAATCGTTCCCCTGGCCACGGGCATGGCCCTGGCGGAAAAGCAGAGGGGCTCGGGGGCCATCGTCACTGTTTTCATCGGCGACGGGACCCTCGGACAGGGAGTGGTCTACGAATCGTTCAACATCGCGGCGCTCTGGGCCGCCCCCCTGCTGGTCGTCGTCGAGGCCAACGGCTGGGCTCAGTCCACACCGACGCCACGCGCAATGGCCGGCTCGATGCGGCAGCGCCTCGAGGCCTTCGGGCTGCCCTGCGGGATGGTCGAGGGCACCGACGCGCTGGAGATCCACCGGGCCGCCGGTGCCGCCGTCGGCCAGGTCCGCGAGACGGGTCGCCCGGCCGGCCTGATCATTCGCACCCAGCGCCTTGGCCCCCACAGCAAGGGAGACGACTCGCGCTCTCCGGAGGAACTCGAGACCCTGCGCGAGCGCGACCCCCTGCCTCGTCTGGCGGCCAGCCTCGATCCCGAGCAGCGCCGCGCGATCGAGGCCGAGTGCGAGCGGCGTCTGGCCGCGGCCCTGACCGCCACGGAAGGCCCGCTGTGAGTACGCGCTGCGCAGCGGCGCTCAATGCCGCGCTGGCCGAGGCCCTCGAGCGCTGGGACGAAACCCTGCTGCTCGGCGAGGACCTGGCCGACCCCTACGGCGGCGCTTTCCGCATCACCCGCGGCCTGAGCACGCGCTTTCCCGACAGGGTGCTTTCCTCGCCGATCAGCGAGGCCGCCCTGTTCGGTGTCAGTGCCGGTCTGGCACTCCGTGGCCGGCGGCCGGTGCTCGAGATCATGTTCGGCGACTTCATCACCCTTGGCCTCGACCAGGTGATCAATCACATCGCCAAGTTCCGGGAGATGTACGACGAGCAGGTGCGCGTCCCCCTGGTGGTGCGCACGCCCATGGGAGGACGTCGCGGCTACGGCCCGACCCACAGCCAGTGCCTGGAAAAGCTTCTGGTGGGCATCCCCGGACTGACAGTCGTGGCAGGCAGTGAGTACCACGACCTTCACCGGCTGCTGCTCGCCGCGATCGCCAGTGACGACCCGGTATTCTTCATTGAAAACAAACTGCTCTACAGCCGCTTTCAACAGCGCGGTCGGGATGGCCGGCTCGGCCCCTTCCTCTGGGAGGAAGGCGACAGTACGTATCCGACCGTGCAGCTCCGTGCCGCCGATCGCTGTTCGGTGAGCGTGGTGACCTGGGGGGGAATGGCCCATCTCGCCCGACAGGCGGCCGAGCAGCTCGCCATCGAGCACGAGACGATGATCGAAGTGCTCATCCTGTCCCGACTCGCGCCCGTCGATCTCACGCCTCTGCTCGCCTCGGTACGCCGCACCGGGGCGCTGGTCGTGGCCGAGGAGGGCACCCTGACCGGCGGCGTGGGCGCGGAAATCGTCGCTCGCGTCCAGCACGAAGCTTTCTCCTCCTTGCGGGGGCCGGCTCGGAGAGTCGCCGCCCGGGACGCGGTGATCCCGGCAGCGCGCCATCTCGAGGATGCTGTCCTACCCCAGGTCGAAGACATCACAGACGCCTGCCTGGCCGCTGCGGCCGGAACGGAGCACTGACCGTGCCTCGCCTCTACGTCGAACGCGACGACGCCAACTCCGAGAGCGCGACTCTCGTCGCCTGGCTGGTACCCGACGGCCAGACTGTCGCGCCCCACCAGCCAGTGGCCGTCGTGGAGACCAGCAAGGCCACCGTGGACCTGCTCGCTCCCGCGTCGGGTGTCCTCCGGCACGGCGTGCAGGAAGGCGCCGAGATCGATTTCGGAGCCACCCTGGGCTGGGTTCTCGCGCCGGGAGAGTCTCTGCCTACTGCGAAGGAAGCCGGGCGAGCAACGGCAGATGACGCCCCGGCGCCGGTCGAGGATCTCCAGCCCACGCGGGCCGCTGCACGTTTGCTCGAGCAGGCGGGCATCGACCCCGCGGCCATTGGCAGCCACGGATTCATCACCGAGCGGGACGTACGTGCCTACCTCGATCGGCAGCGGGCACGCACCGCACCCCTGCGGGCCCTCGAGGGCATCGATCTCGAAGGACTCTCCCTCCCCGATGGCCTGACCGACGCCGACCGCGGCCGACTCGACCCGTCCTTCGTCTCTCGGCTGCGCGCCGACGGCGAGGGTTTCCGCCATCTGCCATCGGAGGAGAAGATCGCCGCCTACCGGGAGCAGGGCGCGGCAATCGCCGACGGTGTGCAGCTCGGCCCTGGCAGTCTGCTGATCGCCCCGCGGCTGATCATCGGTCGGAACAGTCGGATCGGCCCGGAGACCTTTGCCGACTGCGCCGAGCAGCTTGCCATCGGTAGCCTGAGCCACTTCGGCCCCCGGCTGGAGCTGCGCGCACGCCGCGCGGTGTTCGGCGACAACATCCATGCCGGCCGCGGAATCACCATCGGCGGCGGCGGGCACCGCGATCCCTGGGCGGTCTTCGTCGCCGGCGACCTGACGTTCTTCGGCGATGAAGTGTTCATCAACGTCTGCCGGCCGGTGCTCATCGGGCGCGAGGTCTTTCTCACCATGAGATCGATCGTCGTCACCCACAACATCGGGCACTCACCGCTGGAGGGCTTCGAGAATCGCTTCGCGCCGGTGGTCGTCGAGGACCGCGCCCAGGTCGGCATGGGCTGCACTCTCTATGCCGGGGTGCGTCTCGGTCGGGAAGCGATCGTCGGATCGAACTCCTACGTCCTGACATCGGTGCCTGCGGGCAAGCTGGCGCTGGGCGTTCCCGCCCGGGTGGTCACCGAGGCCCGGCGAACGATCAGCCCCGCCCGACAGAGAGAGGTGGCACGTACCCTGGTCGCCGAACTGGCCGAATGGCTCGAAGCCCGGGGAGAACGGGTCGAACGCCGGGCCGACGGAGCGGGCTTCCGGGTCGAGCGCGAGGGCGCGGCCTATGAAGTGCTCTATGCCGAAACGCGCGACGGACTCCCGCAGGCCGACCCGGCGAGCGAAAAGGTCTTCGTGCTTCTCGAGGGCTGCGAGGATCCGCCGCCCGAGGGCCTGCTCCTCGAGTTGATACCCCGAAGGGCGAGGGGGGAAGCGACGACCTTCGGGCACAGCGTCCGGGAGTATTTCCGCAAGCGGGGGATTCGTTTCGAGCCAGGGCCCTGGCGCTACACGGGAGGGTGGATCTGATGCACGAACCGCTGGGTCGAAGCAGTCAGCGCGGCCAGGAAATGAGCCTCGAAAACTATCGGATGCTGCTGACCAAGGCGCGCCGCCTGGGTTACGTCTTTCCCGTCGTCTCCGAGCTGCGGGGCCGACTGCCGGCCCAGCCACGGGTCCTGCTCCTGCGCCACGACATCGATGTCAGCCCGCTCTGCGCGCTGGAAATGGCACGCATCGAACACAGCCTGTCGGTTCGCTCATCGTACTTCGTACTGCTGCACTCTCCGTTCTATCACCCCGGCGCACCACCCCATATCGATGCTCTGCGGGAGATCGTCGACATGGGCTTCGAACTCGGCTTGCACTTCGACGTGGAGTTTTTCCGTTCTCGGGGCATCGACCCCTCCGAAGGCGTCAGGCGCGACGCCCGCGTTCTGGAGAGTCTGCTCGGCATCCGGGTTCGCTCGATCTCACAGCATCGGCCGGCGTCCAGCGAGGTGCTGCGCGGATTGCACCACCGCTTCGTCGATGCCTACAGCCCGCACTTGACCCACAACCTGCACTACATCTCCGACAGCGGCTTTCGCTGGCGCGGTGCGAGCCTCGAGCAGGAGATCGGGCTGCACCAGCGGATCCACGCCCTGATCCACCCCGCCACCTGGGCCTGGCCACTGGACATGGAAGAGACCTATCGGCTGTGCGCCGAGCAAGCCGGCAGCCGCGTACGCGCAGCCTTCGACGAATTCATCGCCTCCACCCACCACTATCTCGCACATCGCCCACACCTCGATCGACTCCGGCTCGAACGCGAGCAACGCCTGGCGCCGGCGCCGCGTCGGCGGCCGGAGGCGCGAGGCCCCTCGGCCGGCCTCTGACACGGGCCACCGGCACTCCTTTCGGTCGACAAGAGCGCCGCTGCCGGTGAGGATGGACTCCAGTGTGGCGCCCGTCCCGCCACCAGGAGGAAGCCGCCGCCGTGACAAGGATTCCCCTTCTCGCCTGCGCTCTGCTCGTATCGACCGGCGCCTGCTGGGCCGAAGTGGCGGTGCACCTCTTGCCGGTGGAGATTGCCGACGACGACTTGCCGGCAGAGCTGCGCCGCTATCGGGAGCGTCTGAGCACTGACTTCTGGCAAACCGCCCTGGCCGAGGATCTCACTCGGAGGTGGCCGGAGGTCCGGGTGCTGCCTGGCCCGCCGGATCGACCGTCGCCTCGGGCCGAGGTTTTCTTGCTCCGCGGCCGGCTCGAAGTGCTGCCGGCCCGGCAGCAGGTCCCCCTGCTCCACCTCAGCGGCCTTCGGGGCGCGCGGTGGGAGGCACGCCGGCTGGAGGTCGTCGAGGCTCGAGGCTGGCTGCGCTACACCTTCACATTGGTCGAGGCCGCCAGCGATGCGGTCTACTGCACTGCCGTATGGAATGTCGCGTGGACCGCACCCCCTCCGCCAGACGACCGCTACCTGGTCCCCCCGGGCACAGCGGCGGCCGCCGGAGCCGCAGTGCTCACCGTCCCGGACAACGTCTTTCACGGCGAGTGGAGCCCCGAAGCGAGCGAGGGCCACTGGCCCCCACCCGGTCTCGACAATCTACCCGACCGGATCCGCCGGCGGCGCACACCGGTTTTCGGGCGCCTGCCGCCCGACCCGACCTCGCTGCGCATCGAAGGATTGGCCGACGCGGACCACCAGCCCCTGCCCGCCGGCTTGTCGCTGAAAATCACCACCCGCTACGGACGATTCATCGGCCCGGCCGGGAGCGGCGACGAGTACCTCGTTCGCGCGGGAGCCGATCCTTTGAGCGTGGAAGACTATCGCCCGCCACCCTGCTCGACTGCGGTGACCGATGTTCTGACGATCCGCCCGGCCGAACCTTCGGACAGCCCGGGCCTGGAGATCCTGTCAGTCAACACCGCTTGCCTGGAGTCCTGGGTCGCATTCGAGATCGATTCCCGGCGCGTTCGACTCGACACCCGAAGCGTGCCGCTTCCCGGCTGCCCGCCGCAGCCGGCCGTGACCTTCAGCGAGCTTCGGCGGGCCCGACTGATCGTCGCCCTCGGCCCCCAGCGCGCAACCGAGACGGTCACCTCCGGTCACGTCTTTCGCACCTTCCCGATTACCGGAGCGTGGTGGACAGGTACCGAATTCTTTCGTCAACGTTCGTCGATTCGCGACGTCCTCTGCCCGGGGCGTGTTTTCCAGCGAGAAAGGTGTCGCTTGCGGGCTGCAGGTCGACTCGCTCCCCTCGATCCGTCACAGGCAGACTCGCCACTCGAAGTGCTGGTGGTCACTGAGGGGGACGGCACCGGCAGGGTACTCGAGATCCGCCCACCTCAGTGGAAGACAGCGCTCGAGTGGTCCGGCACCAGCGTCTGCAGCGAGGAGCAACCGGAGAATCTCTCCGAGCCGCTGGTCTCCCGTCGCGGCGATCTGAACGCAACCGAGCTTCTCCCTATGGGTCCCGACGCGGCACTGAGCACGGCAGCCATCGAGTCAAATGCCGAATGCTGGAAGGCCGCCGGCCCACTGACCGCCGGCGCCACTCGAGGGGGGTGCCGGGGCGAAGCTCTCCGCCAGGGCATCGAGATCGTCACCCGCTTCGCCTGGACCTTGCATCTGCCCTGATCCCCGACACCTGCCGCCGCATCACGCGCCGTACCCCGTTCGCCTCCCGCCGGCGGAGCCCCCTCCAGTGTCGATCTTTCAGCATTTTGTCAGGCAATCTTCACTTTCGTATGTGAGCGTTTCAACGTAACTGCTGTGATGCGGAGGATCGATGGGGGTTGTTGCCTTCGCCGCGCTCGGGCGGCGAAGACGGCTGTGCCGGCGAACCGAGATGGGAGACGCCAGCCGGAGTCGTCTAAAGATCATCGAAGAAAGTGCATCGGGTTCATTCCTGTTCGCTGCCGTTGCGTCTATTGGAGTCATCGCCGGCATGTCGAGGCAGTCACGCAGGAATGTGGGAGGAGAGAGAGCAATGAAGCCATTCCGCATCTGGGGTGCGATCCGCGCCCTGTCCCTTGGATCTGCCGTCGCCTTCGCCGCGGCCGCAGCGCTGGCGCAGACCAGCTTCGACACCCCGCTTACCGAGTTCGAGAGAATCTCCGGCGGTGAGGTTCGTATCGCCATCGCCGGGGTCGGCACCGGAGAAGGGGCTCACACCTTCGAAATCGACGTGCCCGGAGATCCGCTGGTCGCCTGGCTCTACTGGTCCGGCGAGACCACCGAAGCGAGCAACCCCGACCCTGAGGTCACCCTCAGCGGCGGCGCCCTGACCGCCCCACTGGACCTGGCAGGCGTCGAGATCGGCCGCCGCTACGAGGTGCCGCCCGACGAGGCCGCCACCAAGGGTGGCGAGGTCGTCTCCCGTGCCGACGTACCACTGTATGCAATCGCCCCGGGCGTGAACACCTTCACGATTCAGAATTTCAACGACGTGGTGAACAACGCGCGCCCTTACCGCGTGCAGCATGGAGTGGTGATGGTCGTGATTTACCAGATCGTTCCGGGCGACGGCGACTGGGAAGCCATCGGTCTCCAGGGCGCGGACATCGCCAATTACGATCGATGGGCCAGAACCTTCGACTATTCGGATCAGGCCAACAGTGAAGTCTTCTGCTTCGACTTCGAACCCCTCGGCTGTCAGGTGCAGGGCAATGTCAGCCTCGGCATCGGCGGCGTCCTCGAAGACGTTCATACCGTTGCGGGCAGTACGCGCGTGGCCTACGCCTCGCCGGAGCGCACCTGGTTCGCCACCGGCTCGGGGCCCAAGCCGACCACTCTGATCGATCTCTATCAGGTTCTCGAGGAGAACAAGATCATCGATGCCGATTTCGGCTTCAAGGGCGAGAAACTCGGCGTCTTCTCGACCGCCGTGGATCTTCCCGAAGGCGCCACGTGGGCCTGCCTTCAGCACCAGATGCTGGAGAAGAAGTCGACCGACGAATTCGCCCAGAACTTCACGACCTTCTTTGCCGGACTCCACATGAATCGCTCCTGCAGGCCCCCCGGGCAGTGTGCTCTGGACCTGTCGATGGAGATCACCCCTCCGGACGTGATCGTTCCGGAAACCGAATGTGACGGCGCCTTGACGCGGGTCTCGTTCGAGTACACCGGCCAGGGCTGCGAGGCCAGCACGCACCAGCAGGCCCACAATGCTCATTGCTCCGGCGCAGCCGCTTTCGAGGAGAACGTGCGGATCGAGATGACGCGCATCGACGGCACTCTGATCGACTCGGTCGAAGGCGTGATGCTCGGCGACGTGGTGACCTTCGACGCGCGGCGAGCCGGACTCGACCACCTCGGTCGTACGATTCGCATCGAGATCTTCGACAGCCTCGGGAATTCGCTCGAGACCAACAAGATCCGCCTCAAGTGCGAGAAGAAGTTCAACATTGGCGATCAGTTCGGCAGCCTGCTGGCTCTCGCCTACGACACCACCCAGGGCACGACGCGGGATCTGCGCACAGCGACCACCGTCAGCTATACGGTGACCAACAACGGCGATGGCGACACCGGAGAACTGACCGTCAACGACGACCTCCTCGGCGAGGTCGGCTATGCGTCCAACCTGGCGCCGGGCGAATCGATCACCTTCACCGCCGACACCACTACCTGGAAGCAGACTCGCTTCGATGCCAACGCCACCGGAGAGTGGAACTGCCAGGCCTCCGCGGCAGCAGTGCAAACCTTCTCCGAGCCGCCGGATGACGGAGGCCTCGAATGCGAAGGCGGCATGAAGTCGATCACCTTGACCTACACCGGCGAGAGCTGCGACGTATCGACCAATGATCAGAACGGGAAGATGCGCTGCAAGGGCGATGCGTTGATGACCGACCCCGTGAAGATCAGGGTGCGCAACAGGAAGGGCCGCAAGCTCGTCGTCTTCCGCGACGTTCTCATCGGCGACACGTTCACGCTGAGCTACGCGGATCTCGCCCCCGCGCCGCGCGAGTGCGGCAAGCGCGCCAAGCGCAAGCGGGAGCGCCGCCACAAGCGCAGGTTGCCGAGCAACCTGGTTTTCCAGATCATCGACCAGAGCACGGGAGAACGCCTGCAGGGGATCAAGATTCACACCTCCTGCTCGGAACCGGTGGCTCAGGGGGATCAGTTCGGATCCTTGCAGCTCGAGTCGATCGAATCTCGCCGCTGAGCGTTTCAGCCGCGACGAATCGACCCGGCGGGGGCGGCCAGCAGGCCGCCCCCGCTCCTTTTGAGGCTCGCGCCAGGTGGCTCGAGGGCTGTGCCGCACCGCCCCGCCGAGTGTCCCCACTGTCTCCACTGGTTTCGACGAGAAATGATCCGGCCGAGTGCTTCGCGATTCGACCCGAAAGGTCTCGGATCCGAGGTTCCCGTATCTGCCACGTCAAGAGGAAAATTCCAGGCTTGCTCGGAGATCGGCGTTAGTGTATGTTCTGCGCCAACAGAAAGGACGTGACGATGCTGCGTTTCCACGAACTGGCCCCCTCCCCGAACAACCTCAAGGTGCGCGCCGCGCTGGTTTTCAAGCAGATCCCCTTCGAGGCGACTCCCATCGATCCGACGGACCGCTCGAACCTGGTCGAAATCAGCGGCCAGGAACTTTCGCCGGTCATCGAAGACCGGGGAATCGTGCTGCACGACAGTGAAGCGATCCTTCACTATCTGGATGCCAATTACCCACAGACTCCCAAGCTCTACCCGCCCACCAGAAACGAGCGCAAGGCCTGTGACGCGTTCAAGGAAAGCGTCGACCGCAAGATGGCCAGGCCGTGGTTTCCCGTCTTCTTCTACGGCCTCGGCCTGCGAAAGGCGTTCGACGAGAGGGCGCCGCTTCGCTTTCGTCAAGCCCTGAGCTGGCTCGAAGAGCAGCTCGGCGAGCGCGACAGTTTCGGCGGCGAGCAGCAAGCTCCGATCATGGACCTGCGCGCCGCGGTGTGGGCCTGCTATGCCTTCCCTCCCCCGGGCCTGACGGCACGCTCACCGGCGATGAAAAAAGTGCAGCAACTGCTGGCCGCCGATCCGGCCCAGACGCCACGCCTGGTCGAGGCTCTGACGTCC
>JALTMS010000398.1 GCA_027001345.1 Acidobacteriota bacterium
GCCCCATGCCGCCCTGGGCGAGCAACAGCGCGCCGTCCGGCGCCGCGGCCACCTGGTAGACCGCCGCCGGCCGCGGAAAGAGGGCGACGCGATCCAGACCGCCGGAGGCCGTCACACGCAGGCGCGCGAGTCCCGCCGCACCGGCGGCAACCAGAATCTCGCCATCTCGTTCGAGCAGATCCAGCGCGCCGGTGGCCAGCACCTGCTGCGCTTCGGCTCGCCCGGCCGCATCCCTCAGTGCCACGCCCCCGGCGCAGGCCAGAGCCCAGCGCTGTCCGAATCCAATCACGCCGTCGCAGCGAGCGAAGAGCGGCGCGAGAGGTTCGCCCGCTCCGCTCGAGAGCCACGGAATCGAGGCCAGAAGGACACAAATCATCTTCCTCACGCACCTTCCTCCTGGGGGCAGCATAGAATGAAGCCGATTCGAACGGGAAGGAGAAACGGGTGAGGAGGCGCTCGACGAGACACGGATCGCTGGCCGCCGGCGTCGTGCTGCTGGCGCTGGGAGCCGCCACCGCCTCTCCACCCTCGTTCGAAGAACTCTTCGTCCCACGAACCTTGCGGATCGACCTGGTGCAGTCGGGCACGGCCTCGGACCATGGATGGTCTCTGCTGCGGCTGAGCACCGAGGGGGCCTGGGCCGGGCCCCGCCGGCACCTGCTCGACCCCCACGACCTGGGTGGGGCGCGGGTCGTGCTGCTCGACGCGAGCAGCGGCGAGCGAATTTATTCCCGGAGCTTTTCCAGCCTCTTCGACGAGTGGCTCGCCACCGGCGAAGCCCGACAAGACCGCCGTCGCGCGATGACCGAGACGATCCGCGTGCCTTGCCCCCGGGCGCCGGTCGATCTGCTCATCGAAGCGCGTGACGACGACGGTTTCTCCGAAGTCTTCCGCTGG
This sequence comes from Acidobacteriota bacterium, assembly GCA_027001345.1. GTDB lineage: Bacteria > Acidobacteriota > Polarisedimenticolia > J045 > J045 > JALTMS01. The sequence goes on from JALTMS010000398.1 coordinate 898, forward strand.
CCTGTCGATCCGCGAGCGGCCCTGCCACCCGCACCTGCACCGGCGGCCCACGAGACGGTCGTCATCCGGCCCGGCCCGCCTCGGGCCCGAGCCGTGGATCTGCTGATCGTCGGCGACGGCTATCCCGATCGACAGCGAGAAAAGTTTCGGCGCGATGCCGCACGCCTGGTCGATGCCCTGCTCGCGATCGCCCCCTTCCGCGACAGGCAGGATCTCTTCGGGGTCACGGCCCTGCGCATCACCGGCCGGGGTCTGGGCCCGGTCGAACCGCGCAAGGGGCTGTTCCCTCCCGCCGCCCTGACCGCCTTCGACACCTTCGGCTCACCACGCTATCTGCTCCCGTTCACGGGCTCTCGACTGCAAGACCTGGCCGGCGCGGTACCCCACGATCTGCTGGTCGTGATGGTCAACGCCGCCCGCTACGGCGGTGGTGGTCTGTTCGGCGGCGCGACGGTGTTCACTGCCGACGGAGAGTACCCCGAAGCCCTGTTCATCCACGAGTTCGGCCACTCACTGGCCGGGCTGGCAGACGAGTACTTCTCCTCCCAGGTGGCCTACGAGGATTTCTATTCCCCGAGCCGCCGACCCTGGGAGCCGAATCTCTCCGCCAGCGCTCGGCGTGACGCGCTGCCCTGGGCCGACCTGGTCGATCCGGCCACACCCCTGCCCACCCCCGACCTGCCCGCCTTCGACGGGGTGGTCGGCGCCTTCGAGGGAGCCGGCTACGTAGCCCGGGGGCTGTTCCGCCCCTGGCGCCGCTGCCGCATGAGAGACAAGGGTGCCGCCGAGTTCTGCCCGGTCTGCCGCCGCGCTCTGGCGGCTCGCCTCGACTTCCTTGCCGACCGACCGCTGAAGCCGGCCGGCACTGCCCGCGGGCCGAAGGAGCGGACCCAATTCACCGTGGAGCGAAGAATGTTGACGCGACTTTTTCGCCCCGATTTTGGGCCCTTCGCCGAGGTTTGGAGAGCGCGTCGGGGGCAAACACCCCGATATTTGCGATGCACTATCGCCTCAGAGAGGGCGTACACATTCTTCGCTCCACGGTGGACCCAATGAACGCGCCCTCCTTCCTGGCCGGCCGCACGGTGATTCTCACGCGCACTGCGGAGGACGCCTCCGGCTGGGCCCGGCATCTCGAACGATCGGGCGCACACACCGTGGTGTTGCCCTGCATCGAAGTGGATGTCTTTCGCGACGCCCGGACGGCCGCACGACTCGGTGCCGCCCTCGAAGAGGCTCGCTGGCTCCTGCTCGCCTCGCCCCGCGGGGTGGAGGCCGTCGCCGGGCTGGTGGGCTCGGTCCCCACCGGCGTGAAGATCGCCGTGGTGGGACCGGCCACCGCACGCCGCGCCGAAGAAGTGCTCGCCCCTCCCTCCCTGATCGCTCCCGGAGGCAACGCCCACTCGATGGGCGAGAGCCTCGCCGAGCGCCTGGGCTCGCAGATCACGACCGTCGCCGCCGCGGTGGCGCGCGGCGGGCGCACGGACGCGGTGGACATCCTCCGCCGACGAGGCCACACCGTGACGACGGTGGAGGTCTATGCCACTCGCCCCCATCCGCCAAAGGATCCCCCCGACGATCTGCGTCATCTCGACCGGCCTCTGATCTTCCTCGCCAGCCCCTCGGCGGCACGGGGCCTGGTCCAGCGTGCCCGCCTGCCACCCACGGCTCAGGTGATCACCATCGGGCCGACCACCACCGCCGCGGCGCGCGAGCTGGGCCTCGCCGTGACGGCCGAGGCCAGCGGCCGGAGCCTCGAGGATCTCGTCGCTGCAGCGGCTCGAACCCGCTGACCACCCGCTGCTGGACCGGCCGGGAACCGACTGTGTATCCTCAGGGTGGCCCCGATCGACCGCCTTCCGCGTGGGGAGGCAACCTTCGCCAGAGGCGGGTGACCCGCAGGTGGAACAGACGGCGGTCGCAGGCCGTGCGCTCGCTGATCACAGAGGGCGCCGACGCTCTGCGGGCTCTGCGCCGAGCTTCGGACAAGGTCGGAACCCCGGCGTGGCTGAACAGGAGACACCATGAACCTCAGCCGGCGATTCCCTCTGTGCCCCTGGCTGCTGTTGATCGTATCCATGCTCGCTTCGACCGCCGGCTGCCGCTCGGCGGAAGAGCCAACAGCCACCGGTCCGACGGGGGAGAAAGTCGAGGGTGTGCTCGAAGTCCATACCGCCTCCGAGTACGTGGAAGACGAGACCGGGACGGGCAGGGTCGTGCACCGGACTCGCTGGACGCTGAAGGCGAGCGACCGTTTTTACGACCTTCGTTTTGCGCCAGACCTCCAGATCGATCTCTCCGCCGCAGCCGGCGACGAACCCGGCACGGCAGTGACCCTCGAAGGGGGACGCAGGGTCGAGCTGCGACCCTGGGCGCTGTACCGGGCCTGGGGAACGATCCACGAGCGCGGTCAGACTCTCCACGACACGAGCCGAGGATCGCTGCCCTATGACTCCCTGCTCGTCGATTCCCTCGAGTACCTGGGCCCGCCTCCAGCGGCTCCCGACGACATGCTGCTCTCGGCGATCTACAACAACGATCCCGAGCAGGCTCTCGAGGCGCTGCGCGACGGCGCCGATCTCAGTGGTGAGAAATGGCTGCGTCCCCCCCTTCAAATGGCGGCGAGATGGGGAGGTCCGCAGGTGATCCGGGTACTGCTCGAGCACGCCACCGCCGATCAGACAGCGCGGGCATTGCCGACGATGCTCGACGAGGCGATCGTCAAGCGGGCTCCCGGCGACGCCGATGACCTGGCGGTGATCTCCCTTCTTCTCGATTCGGCGGCACCCGGTGGAATCCCCGACGTCACGTTGAAGCGTGCGTGGGATGGCGCCGCCGACTGGCCCGCATGCCGCAAGCTTCTCGAGCGCCACGGCGCCCGACCCCACCGGTGAAGCGCGAGACGGATCCCCTCTCCCGGATCGACCCCCGGCAGCGAGAGCATTGACAACAGCGGAGGGGGGGGTATTTTCGTAACGTGCATTCCGGGGTGTTGTCTGACGCGATTCGAATACGAGCAAAGGAGATTCACATGCGAAAGTATGTCGCTGTGCCTGCGCTCCTGGTCTTCGGCTTGCTCTTCTACAG
>JALTMS010000399.1 GCA_027001345.1 Acidobacteriota bacterium
CGCCGGCGCGGCGGGCGGGGGGCCGCCACCGGACGAGCCGGGCGCCCCCGCAGCCAGAGCAGCAGCAAGCCCGCCACCACGACCGCCCCCCCCAACCAGGGAAGGATCGGCAGCCGGGGACGGGACCGGAAAGTGGTGAGAGTCTTCCGCAGGAACGGTTCGTTGCGAAAGCGAGGCGTGACACCGACGAATCGCAGCACCCAGGTGCACGCCTCCTGTCTGTCCGGCAGCACGGCCAGCAGTTCCAGCCGTTCGACCCCCTGCCGGCCCTTGACGGTCTTCAGCACGCTCCAGGCAGCTCCACCGTCGATCACCAGCGCCCGGGGAGCCGAGTAATCGAGATTCAGGCTCATGCCGTAGCGGGTTTCGCGCGCGGCGAGCTTTTCGAGGCTCTTGCGGGCCGATTCGGAGCTGAGGGCGCGGGCGAAGCGGCTGATCACGATCCGGTCGGGGGCCTCCCCGCCGGGATAGCTGTAGCAGATCTGGTCGTCGGGGGTCCCGGCAATCGCCGGTTCGGGAAACGAGCAAGACGGCTCGAGAGCGAAGCCCTGGGGCGCCTTGCCGATCGCCGCCTGGGCCATGCACGCCCCGACCGGAGCCAGCAGCAGCGCAATGCAGGCCAGTGACCGAGCAGGCCTTTCGACCATGCGGAAATGCCGCACCAGGCTCCTTTCTCCACCCGAAAAGCCCGCCGGCTCCGGGGGAGCGCACCCACCCCAGGGAAAAACTAGGAGGCCGCGACGATCACGTCCACCTCTCTTACAGCAGCTTGATGGCGCGAGCGCCGCGGATTAACTATTCTTTGCACACCTAAGTCGCGGTGGGAGACGAAAAAAGACGATGCGCGATGAACAGGGGCAGGCATGGCCCGGCCCGGATCGAAGACGATGAACGCTTCCCCCCCTTCTCCGGGTAGCCTCTCACTGGCTTTCGTGGAGGAACTCTTCCGGCGCTTCCTCGAGGAGCCCACCTCCGTGGATCCCTCCTGGCGAGCCTATTTCGAGGCCGAACTGGCAGGCTCACCCTCCGGTGCAGCCCCGCCACGGGTCGGCCCGGCGACCCCGCCCCGCTCCCTGTTCGACCCTGCGCCACCCCAGGGTGGAGCGAGCGAGGTCTCCGAGGCGGTAGCGCTGCAGGACCGAGTCGATCAGTTGATCCGCGCCTACCGGGTCCGGGGCCATCTGATCGCCAGGGTCGATCCCCTCGGCCGGCCCCACGCCTTGCCCTTGGTAGGCCAGGCGAAGACGGCTCCACCGGACACCCCGCCACGTCAGCCCGAACTCGAGCCCGACTTCTACGGACTGACGGAAGCCGATCTCGACCGCACGGTCTCCTCACGCACCATCGCCGGCACCTCCGGACGGCATACGATCCGCCAGATCCTCGAGCGACTGCGCAATACCTACTGCCGCTCGATCGGCGTGCAGTTCATGCACATCGACAACCTGGCGGTGAAGAACTGGCTGCAAGCCCGGATGGAGGCCACCGAAAACCGCCTCCACCTCGACCGCGCCACCCAGCACCGTATCCTGCAGAAGCTCACCGATGCGGTGATCTTCGAAGAGTTCATCCAGAAAAAATACATCGGTGCCAAGCGCTTCTCCCTCGAGGGCTCGGAGAGCCTGATCCCGCTGCTCGACCTGACGATCGAGAAGGCCGGCGAAGATGGTCTCGACGAGATCGTGCTCGCAATGGCCCACCGGGGCCGACTCAACGTGCTGGCCAACATCATGGGCAAGAGCCCGAGCAAGATCTTCGCCGAATTCGAGGACCGCGATTTCGAACTCTACATCGGCCGTGGCGACGTCAAGTATCACCTCGGCTGGAGCTACGACAGACCCACTGCGTCGGGACGCCCGGTGCATCTCTCGCTCTGCTTCAATCCCAGCCACCTGGAATTCGTCTCCCCCGTTTCCCTCGGCCGGGTGCGTGCCAAGCAGGACGTTCGCGGCGATGCTCGGCGGGAGAAGGTGCTCGGCGTGGTGATCCACGGCGATGCCGCCTTCGCCGGCCAGGGCGTCGTGCAGGAAGTGTTCAACCTCAGTGAGGTCGATGCCTATCGCACCGGCGGAACGATCCACGTGATCGTCAACAACCAGATCGGCTTTACCACTTGTCCCGACGAGGGCCGCTCGAGCCTCTATGCCACCGACGTGGCCCGCATGCTGCAAATCCCGATCTTCCACGTCAACGGCGAAGATCCGGAAGCCGTGGCCCAGGTGGTGCGGTTGGCGATGGACTTCCGCAGGACCTTCCGCAAGGACGTGGTGATCGACATGTACGGCTATCGCCGCCACGGCCACAACGAGGGGGACGAGCCGGCCTTCACCCAGCCCGCGATGTACAAGGCGATCCGGGCGCGCAAGTCGGTCCGCGAGGGCTATCTCGAACATCTGCTCAAGCTCGGCGACATCACCCGCGAGGAGGCGGATGCTCTGGCCTGGGCACGTCGGGAGGAACTCAACGAGGAACTTTCGACGGCTCGTCGCTTCGACTTTCACGTCGCCCCCGATGACGGCCAGGGCCGCTGGTCAGCCTACAGCGGTGGCTTCGAACGCGACCTGCCCGAAGCGGAGACGGCCATCGACCCCGATCGCTTCCAGCGGCTGATGGCAGCCATGACCCGGTTGCCGGAAGGGTTTCAGCCCCACCCCAAGATCCAGCGCTTTCTCGACCGGCGGAAGAAGATGGCTGCCGGCGAACTGCCCCTCGACTGGGCCACGGCCGAGGCGCTGGCCCTGGCCAGCCTGGCTGAAGAGGGCCATCGCGTCCGCTTCGCCGGACAGGACACGGGGCGCGGCACATTCTCGCAGCGCAATGCGATCCTCCACGACGTGCGCGGCAACGGCACGAAGTGGATCCCCCTCCAACATCTGACCGACGACCAGGCCCCTGTAGAAATCGTCAACTCCCCCCTCTCCGAGGTGGGCGTGCTGGGCTATGAGTACGGCTACAGTCTCGACATGCCCGACGGCCTGACCATCTGGGAGGCCCAGTTCGGCGACTTCTGCAACGTGGCCCAGGTGCTGATCGATCAGTTCATCTCCAGCGCCGAAGACAAGTGGCGCCGACTGAGTGGACTGGTGATGCTGCTACCCCACGGCTTCGAAGGCCAGGGTCCGGAGCACTCCAGCGCGCGGCTCGAGCGCTTTCTCAGTCTCGCCGCGGAAGAGAATATCCAGGTCGTCAATGCCTCGACGCCGGCGCAGTACTTCCATCTCTTGCGGCGCCAGATCCTGCGTCGCTGGCGCAAGCCTCTGATCGTGATGAGCCCCAAGAGCCTGCTGCGTCATCCCCGCTGCGTATCTCCGATCGAGGAGATCACCTCCGGACGCTTTCGCCGGGTACTGCCCGATACCGGCGCCGGCCCGACCGACCAGGTACGCCGGGTGCTGCTGTGCAGCGGCAAGATCTACTACGAGCTGCTCGAACATCGAGAGAAGCTCGGCCGGCAGGACGTGGCGATCCTGCGGCTCGAACAGCTCTATCCTCTGCGCCTCGAACGGATCGACGAAGTCCTCGCCGTCTACCCCGACCAGGTGGGCGTGCTCTGGATTCAAGAAGAACCCGAGAACATGGGTGCCTGGCGTTACCTGAAGGCGATCTTCGGGCACCGCATGCTCGATCGGCACCCGTTCACCGGCATCTATCGCCAGGCGTCCGCCAGTCCTGCGACGGGCTCCGCCCGTAGCCACCGAATCGAACAAAACGCCGTGCTCGACCTGGCCTTCGCCGGGATGTGATGGAGACCCCGATGTCCGTAGAACTGAAGATCCCCTCTTTCGGCGAGTCGATCACCGACGTGGTTCTCGGCGCCTGGCTGATCGAACCGGGGCAGTACGTGGCTGCTGACGACCCCGTGGTGGTGATCGAAACCGACAAGGTCACCGCCGAGTTGCCCGCCCCTGTCGGCGGTGTCCTCAAGGAGATCCTCAAGCAAGAGGGCGAGAGCGCACAGGTCGGAGACGTGGTCGGCCTGATGG
>JALTMS010000400.1 GCA_027001345.1 Acidobacteriota bacterium
CTCTGCCTGGCCACCTGCGTCGATACCACCTGCGAACACTGCGGGTCCTCCGCCGGCCCCGATGTGGTGACAGGCGCCGAGGAACGCCCCTGATGTCGACCTTGGTCTACATGAAGCTTCTCGAACTCACCCCGGAGTCCTACGACCGCGGGATGCGGATCCTGACCCTGGGCAAGATCGATCGCATCAAGGGTGAGATCGCCGAGCGCTGGGTAGACCGCGGGGACGAGGTTCTCGAGATCGGCTGCGGGACGGGCACCCTCGCTGCACTACTCGTCGAACGCGGAGTGCGAGTGCTGGCCATCGACATCTCGGAGCCGATGCTCCGAGTCGCCCGGGCCGCCGCACCCGGCGCCGACTTCCGTCACCTGACAGCAACCGAAATCCACACCCTCGGCAACAACCGCTTCGACCGCGTCATCGCCACGCTCGCACTGAGCGAGCTGTCGGCAGACGAAGTCGAGCACGTACTCAGCGCCATCGCCGCGGCGCTCGCACCCGGCGGGACCCTGATCATCGCCGACGAGGTCCGCCCACGGCGCTGGTGGCGGCGGGTGCTCGCCGCTCTGCTTCGCTGGCCGCTGGCCGCCCTGACCTTCGTGCTGACCCGCAGCACGACCCATGCGCTGCGGGAGATCGACACGGCTCTCACCCGCGTCGGACTGCGCCCGCTGCACGAACAACGCCATCTGCTCGGCACCCTCGCGCTGATCGTCGCCGGCAAGGACGCCCTGCCATGATTCGCGGTCTTCTCGAAGACCTCTGGCTTCTGTTCGGCAGGATGTTCCCACTGCCCACCACACCGGGACTGCGCGAGGTGGGCCGACCCGACCGCTCCTCTCCCGTGCTGGTGACCTGCAACTTCAGCCTGACGGTGCGCAAGGTGATCCGCACCCTCGAGCGCGACGGCATCGACGCGTGGCTGGTGGTGGCCCCGACCCGCGGCATCAACGTCTGGTGCGCGGCCGGTGGCGGCCACTTCACCACCGACACGGTGGTCTCGATCCTCGAAACCAGCGCCGTCGCCGAGCGCGTCGATCACCGCCGGCTGATCCTCCCGCAGCTCGCCGCGACCGGTATCAACATCTGGTCCTTGAAGGAGCGAACGGGGTGGAAACCTCGTTTCGGCCCGCTCCGCATCGACGACCTCGCTTCCTACCTCGAGCGGGACAAGCCCCTGACCACTCCCGCCGAGAGGCGGGTGCACTTCCCCCTCCAGGATCGGCTGGTGATGGGCACCAACCTCGCCTTCGCTTCCCTGGTTTTCTTCGTCCTCCCCATCGCCGTCGCGTCGATCTGGCTCTCCGGCTTCTGGTGGCGCTCGATCCTGCTGATCTTCCTCCTCGCCGTGCTCGGCAGCCTCCTCGTCTTCCGCCTTCCGGGCAAGCCCGGGCTCCAGAAGGGCCTCTCGCTGGGCGCGATCGTGGTAACCGTTTTCGTGGTCGTCGCGCAGGTGTGGTGGGAGATGTCCAGCTCCTCGACGATCGCCTGGGGAGGCTGGATCCTCTTCCTCACGGCCTACCTGGGCTACGACCTGCCGAGCTGGTCACCGCTGTGGCGGGCCGACGTCAAGGAGTTGCTCTTCGGCAAGCGCCACACGCAGATCGAGATCACCCAGGACAGGTGCACCGGCTGCCACCTCTGCGATGTGGTCTGCCCGGTCGATGTCTTCGAGCGCAACGGGGAGACCGGCAAGTACTTCGTCGCACACCTCGACGCCTGCCAGGCCTGCGGCGCCTGCGTCGAAAACTGCCCCGCCGATGCCATCGTCACCAACTTCAGCTCCGGCGTATGTTCGTGCCCCACCTGCACGGTGATCAAGGGTGTGGGGGCGCTCGAGGCAAGGCCGCCCGCGGCAGCGGCTCCGATCACCGACGCCGCTCCACCGACCTGCGGGTGCGGCTCCTGTTCTGGAGATCCTTCATGAAACCTCGTTGGTTGATCCTGGCAGCCGTTCTGGCGGCGGTTGGCGGTGTGCTGTGGCTGAAGACCATGGGGCCGACGCCCACGGAGGCGGGACCGACCGATGCCGCTCAACCGATCACGGCGACCGTGCTGCTCTTCGCCGACCCGCGGGAGGCCGGAGAGAACTGTGGCTGCGCTGAGGTCATCCGAATGGTGCGCGCCCTGCGCGGCACACCCGGCGTGCGGGTGCGCGAGATCGATTCCAGAAGCCCCGGCGACGACGCCCGGCGATACTCCGTGCGCACTTCCCCCGCCGTGCTCATTCTCGACGCGACCGGCAACGAACAGTCACGCTTCGAGGGGGAGTCCCCCGCCACCATCGCCGCGCTGCGCGCTGCGCTCACCGCCCTTGGGCCCAGCCCGGACCCCACAGGCGCTGCCGCGGCTCGATGACCGACTATCTCGCGCAGATGCTGCGTGACGGTGGTGTCGTCGCCGTGCCGGTGGCCCTCTTCGCCGGGCTGCTCGCCGGGCTCAACCCCTGCTGTCTACCGATCTATCCGACCGCCGTGGGCACCTGCGCGGCGCTGCGCCGGGAGACGATCCGCGCCAACCTGGGCTTGGCCGCGAGCTTCGTCGTGGGCGTCAGTCTCGCTTCGACAGTCCTGGGCATCATCTCTGGACTCGCCGGCCGCATGTTCATCGGGGTCGCTTCCTGGGCGGCCTATCTCATCGCGGCGGTGCCGATCGTCTTCGGCCTGCACATGCTCGGCGCGATTCGCATTCCGCTGCCCCGGGAGACTCGCCTGTCCCGACAGGCACGCGGCCCGATGGGCGCTCTGCTCGCCGGCACCCTCATTGGTCTGGTCATCACGCCCTGCTCGACACCAATGCTCGCAGGCCTGCTGGCCTACGTGGCGCGCACCGGCAACCCGGTCTGGGGTGGCCTACTGCTCTTCGTCTACGGACTCGGCGTGGGCCTGCCCATCCTGCTCCTAGGAACCGCCGCCGCCTCGTTCATCCAGCGGCTGGCCGCGACCCGGGCGCGGATCTGGGCCGAGCGTCTGTCCGGCCTGATGCTGATCGCCGTCGGCCTCTACCTGCTGTCCATCGCCTGAGGCGCTGGCCTGGACGAGTGCCTCGGAAGCAAATCTCGCCGTCGTCGAGTTTCGTACACCGCCCGCCGCCACTGCGGAACATGGCTTTCCGTACTGATGCAAGCTCGCCATCGGCGTGACGACGTTATGTCGGATACGACATATCTTCTTTCCATAACCGGTGAGGACAAACCACCGGTCTGGCTCCACGGTGAAGTCAGAACGCCTCCGCTTTCGCCGCAAGCGCGCATTGAGACAAGCATGCTGCTTCGGCAACTCCAGCGTGGCGAGAAGTTGAGCCTGCCGCACCCCCGCCCGATGCCATCGGGAAGAACTCAAGTACATCGAGATGAAACTGGAGTTGGCAAGACAGCTCAAGGTGATGCGTCGGCGGAAGCCTCTGACGCAGGTCCAGTTGGCCAGGATGATTGCCTCTAGCCAGTCTCGCGTTGCCAAGATGGAGGCGGGTGATCCCTCCGTGACGATCGATCTGATCATCTGCTCTCTTATTGCCCTCGGAGCCTCCAACGCGGACCTCGCCAAGGCCATTGGTGGGGCTTCCCACACCCCGTAACGGCGGCGTCTGATCGCCGCTGGCTGAGCGAACTCACCCTACGCCGGCTCCCGCACCCCCGCCCGATGCCCCGCCTCCAGCGCTGCGATCATTGCCTCGTGGTGGGAGCGGGCCACCCGGGGCACGGCGTCCCGCAGCCCCTCCAGGGTGAACGGGGTCTGGGGCAACGCGGCAGCGAATCCGGTGAGGATCAGGTTGACGGCCATCGGGTTGCCCAGCTCGGCGGCAATCTTCGCGGCGTCGAGGGGCAGTACGACGATGCGGTGGTCGTCGAGGTAGGTGCTCAGCTCCGCGCTCGAATCCTGATCGATGAAATCCAGGCTCGGCGTGTTGACCAGGAAGGCGCCACCGTCGCGCAGCAGGGGCAGGCTGCGCAGACCCTCCCGGGGCTCGAGGAGGCCGTGC
>JALTMS010000401.1:0-2630 GCA_027001345.1 Acidobacteriota bacterium
GGCAGGTCCACGTCTACCCACCGGCAGCGGGCGGGGCAGGCGTTGTCGTCGGTGCAGCCACACACCCGGCAGCGGCGGGCCTCGGGGTCGTCGCGCTCCAGCAGACCATCATCGGCGCTTGCGTCGGGGTCGGTCTGCGGGGTATTACTGAACGGGTGCTCAGCACGCGGGCTGGTCAGCAACGGAGAAAGCGGGATGGGTGAGCGCAGGGACATGGAGACCTCCAACGTGATTCCATTTATACTGGAATCAGAGGCCAGTGTCCATCAAGGCTGGAATCCAGTTGACAAGTTCTTGACTATCAAGGCCAGCCTGACCAGCAGAGAACAACTGAATGGCTCAGCATTCGCGCATGTTTACGCGCTCAGTGATGCTGCCGCGGAGGTTGTGGAAGCGGCGTTAAGCCGGCTGGTCGCCGATCCTGGCCAGCTTGACCGGTGGCGTGACCTTCTCCAAGAAAGCAATGACACCGCCGAGCGCGTCTCCTGATGCCATCCCAGCCAGGCGGATCACCCTCAGCACCTTGGCTTGCTCTTTCTCGTCCATATTGGAGAAGATCTCTTCGATCTCGGTAAGGTGGGGGTTCGCCTCCATGTCGACACGCAGGGTGCCACCGCATCCATTGACCAACTTCTCCAAGGTTTCGAGAGGAGGCTGGATTTCCCCCGTCTCAATGGCGGAGATAGTGGACTTGCTGTATCCGGTGCGCTCAGCGAGTTGGACTTGCGTCAGCTTCGCGCGCTTGCGGATGATTCTCAGGTCTGGTCCAAGTGGGCGCATCGGGTAGCACGTACCCGGATAGGCTATTCCAGTAAGACTGGACAACATGTTCCATTCCAGATATTCCAGTCTCGCTGGAGTTGGACATGCACGACGAGATCCAGAAGCTGCGCTTGGAGGCAGGTCTTAGCGTCCCAATGGTGGCGAAGGCGCTGGGCGTATCTGCTTCCACCGTCTACGCCTGGGAGGACCCTAAGCAGGCAAATCCGCCTCGCCCTGAGACGCTGGGGGCCTTCCTCCTGCTGGTTCGCGCCGATGACGATCAGATCGAGCACTTGCTCAGGATGCGAGCCGGGCTGCCTGTCACCCTCAGCGCTCAGACGGCAGCCGGCTCGAAGGTGGCGGTGTGAGGGTGCTACTCCAACAGCGGACAGCCAGGGACCCAGTCCACGGCCATTCCTGTGACCGTCCAGATGGTGGCCTCGCCGGTCACGTAGCTGTTGGCGCTCTCGTAGCAGCCCTTGATTTCCTCGCACTGCTCCAGGCCCACGACGACCGGACGCTTCGACACCTCGTAGTCGATGATGGCATCGGCATTTCCCTTGCCGATCCAGGTCGTCGCTTGTGCCAGCACATCGTCGTAGGTCCAATCCTCCCAGGTAACGAGAGCCACCTCCCGGTACCCACAGGGGAGCGGCTTGGTGCTCCACATGTTGCGGGGCAGCATCAGAACGGCCGACTCGAGTGCGACATCGGCCTTGGGGGCACAGGCGAGCAACAGCAGCCCAAGCATCTCTTCGCTCCTCTCCCTTTCGGCGGGTACCAAGTCCACCCGGCGGCGGGGGTGGGCCAGGAGGTGACGACTCTACCACCTCCTGGAGTCCCGTCTCCACCAGCTCGTTCCCGGACATCGCCTGACCTCCAGGCACACCCTAGGCCACTGGCCCTGTCACAGCCCACCCCCTTCCAGGTGACAAACTGATGCTGCGCTCCTGGCAATCGCGCTTCCTGCGCCAGATCCACGCCCTCGGCCTCTTCTCTGACGTGAGCCTCGCCGCCCATGTCGACGAGCTGGGCGAGCGCATGGACCGCTCTCTGATGCCGCGCTACCGCTCCGGCGACCGCGGCGCCCCCCTCGGGCTGCTCCAGGCCATCCTCACCCACTGCACCCCCGAGGAGGCCGCCCAGGTCCTCGGCCTGCTAGCCCGCCCGCTCGGGCTGGAGGTACACCTCTCCGCCGAGCTGGTGGAGGACCCCGACAGCGAGGAGGTTCGGCGCGAGGTCTTTGGCCTTGTGCCCTCCATCGGTCGGCTCACCCAGCAGGCGCTGGCCGCCTTCGACCCGGCCTCGCACGGCGGCGTGCAGCTCACCCCTCGCGAGGCCCGGGAGATGCTGCCCGAGGCCCGCCACCACTTCGCGCAGATGCGCCGGCTGGTCCAGCACCTGGAGGCGCTATGAATGGCCTAGCTGAGCAGCAGCCTGTCTCCGTGCCCGGGGACGCGATCCCTCCTCTGACCTGGGAGCGCGGCTACCGAGTGCACGGGCTGTGGGACAGATCCGGACGCCAGGTCGGCCGGGTGGGCCTGTCGCCGAGGGGGCCCTGGCCCACGATCTACACTTGGCTGCTCTGGCGGGAGCCGGTCGACGATCCTAGCGAGGGGGAGATCGCCATCAGCGGCGAGTCCAGCTCCCTGTGCGCGGCCAAACGCGCAGTGGAGGCCGCTCAGCTCTCCCCTCGTCACCGGAGGGCCACGTAGATGTCCGGGCTCCCCCTCGACCGCCTGCGCCAACTCGCCCGGGCTCCAGAGTCCGTCGACCCGTTGGAGGTCGTCGACCTGGTCCTCGAAGTCCTGGCGTCTCGCAACGCTGGCCTGGAGCACATCAAGGCTGGCACCCTGACCGCCACCCGG
>JALTMS010000401.1:2640-3972 GCA_027001345.1 Acidobacteriota bacterium
GAAGATCCCTGCCTGGCCACCCTGGAGGACATCCGCAGCCTGGCGGTGGAGAACGCACGGCTGCGGACCATCGAGCGGATGGCTGGGGAGACGCTGCGCTTCGTCAAGCGGCTGAGCGAGGCCCACGGCGACCCCCGGATCTGGGTAGACGAGGAGGGGCCGTGGGAGCACTAGGCCCGCAGTCATCGGAACACCGTGATGTAGCGGTCGAGCCGGCCCTTGAAGTTGCGGCAGTTCGCCTCGGGTCGCTGAAAAGCCCCTGGTCGGTTACAATGCGTTCGGTATCGCTAAAAAGCTCCCGGTCAGTTACGCTGAGTTCGCAGCGCGGGGCGTATCGGAGGACCCTCCCTGGCAGGGAAAGGCCAGGGCGCGGAGGTCAGCCGCACAGTCCCCATCACCACAGAGGAGCCCTGATGTTCCCCCAGCACATGACGAGGGGCCACCGCCTACCTGGCGGCCTGAATGAGGATCTCATCGAGCAGCTCGATGAGCTACTCCACCAAGGCCGCATCAGGCGCTCCCAAGGCCTGAGTCCCGCCAACGCCTCCGCCCTGAAGACCGTCGCCGACGCAGCCAAGCCCCTCCCGGAGTGGATGCTGGAGGCGGAGCTGGTGGACTACGCCGCTCATCGAGGCAGCGCCGGGGACAGCACCGAAGACTTGGGTGAGGTGCGGCGCTGGATCGAGCGCTTCGTAGATGAGCGCGTCGAGTTCCACCCGCTCTCGCTGTATACCTCGCAGATCCGGATCCTCTGGTACACCAGGGTCCGACGGAAGGCGGGGCGGGTGATCTACGGTCGCGCCAAGAAGCTGAGCGCGCGCGACCGCATCCTCTCCGGGGGGATGCTCTGGGACATTGAGCTCTCCCTGGTGGCCTGGGCACTGATGAGCAGTGCGAACCGGGGGCGGCTGGTCCACCACGAGCTGATGCACCTCGACATGACGGTGACCGGGGCCGCGCTCCGCGCCCACGACATCGAGGAGTTCACCGCCACCACGGCGGCCTTCGGGCCTACCGATGACCAGCTCCCCCACGCCCACGCTGCGGCGAGCCACCCCCGCTTCCAGGCTACCCGCACGGAGGGCTGGAAGGCGGAGGCCGCCGAGCAAGGCTGGCTGTTTGCCCCCGAGCCCGTGGGGCGCTGGACCTGAGATGGAGTTCCACGAGCGCATCATTGCAGTTATGGATTGCCCGCTCCCGCAGACGCCTAAGGCGGTCCTGCTGGCGCTAGCGCGCTATGCCAACGCCGCCGGTGAAGCCCGCCCTGGCATGACCACCCTGGCCCGCTGCGCCTCGGTCAGCCGAGAGTCCGTCCGCCTGGCGGTCCAGTAC
>JALTMS010000402.1 GCA_027001345.1 Acidobacteriota bacterium
ACCCCCCGGCGAGTAGTATCGACCTGAGCTAGAATCCGGCGCGCGGGAGCTGATCGAACGACAGTCGGCTCCCTCGCCCGATGAAGTGCCGAAGTGGCGGAATTGGCAGACGCGCATGGTTGAGGGCCATGTGAGCGCAAGCTCGTGCGAGTTCGAGTCTCGCCTTCGGCACCACGCCTCGATGCAGCGCTTCGACGCGAGAGTCTCGGCTTTGGTGTCCAGCCACCAACTCCCATCACGAAGAAACACGGAGAAAAACCGCCAAGGGACCGGACGTGGCGGACGCCGCCCGGCCCCCCGGGGGCAGGGAGCATTCCCATTCCACCCCGAAGGCGCCTGTTCCGATAGGGGGTCGGATTGGGTCCGCCGTGCTTGGCCTCGGGGCCGAGGTAGTTCCTAACGTCGGGGCTGGAGAGCTTGAACTTCCGGCCCTTCCGCCGGGACTTGCACCAAGGAAATACGCCGCCGGGCCAAGGCCGGCAAGCGCTCTTGCTCGCTTTTTTACCGTGCGGGGCTGTTGCCCACTCCGATCTCGCACCGCATAGTTCCGTTGTCGTTCACTGTTTGTTCCGGCGGCCCCCGGCAGGAGGGTAGCGCCCGACGGAGTTCCTCAGCATGGCTTATTCCCAGCATCCGGGCGATTACCCGGAGATTCGCACCCTTGCCTCAGCGGAGTTCCATCTGCCCGAGGAGTTCGCGCGTCTGCGGGAACTGGCCTACAACTTCTGGTGGAGCTGGACGCCCCAGGCACGGCTGCTGTTTTCGAGCATCGATCCGGCCCTCTGGGCTCGTTACCGAAACCCGGTCGAGGTGCTCTCCCACGTCGAGCCCCAGCACTGGGAGTCGCTGCTGCTTTCCGACTCGTTCCAGGCAGCCTACGACAACGTCTTGCGTAGCTTCGATCGCTACATGGGCCACCCCGAGCAGTGGTGGTTCAACCGCACCTTCCCCGATCACGAGGGAGGACCGGTGGCCTACCTCTCGACGGAGTACGGCATCCACGAGAGTCTGCGAATCTACTCCGGGGGCCTGGGCGTTCTTTCCGGGGACCACTGCAAGGCCGCTTCCGACCTCGGCATCCCCTTCGTCGCCGCGGGCCTGCTCTACCGCCGGGGCTACTTCCGCCAAACGATCAACGCCGAGGGCCGCCAGCAACACATGTACCCCGACTTCGACCCTGCGCGCCTGCCGGTGCTGCCGGTGCTGGGCCCCGAGGGCCGGCACCTGGTCGTGCACGTCCCCCTGCTCGACCGGAAGGTGCAGCTCGCGGTCTACATGGCACAGGTCGGTCGTGTACCGGTGCTGCTGCTCGACTCGGACCTGCCGCAGAACGACCCCTGTGATCGACCGATCACCCACATTCTCTACGTCCGCGGCCGAGAGATGCGGCTGTGCCAGGAGATGGTGCTGGGCATCGGCGCGGTGCGCGCCCTGCGGGCGCTGGGCATCGACCCCTCCGTCTGGCATCTCAACGAGGGTCACGTGGCCCTGATGGCACTCGAACGCCTGCGCGAGGAGGTACTCGAGGGCGAACGCCTGCCCCGCGCCCTGAACGTGGTGCGGCGCAACATCGCCTTCACCACCCATACTCCGGTGCCTGCCGGAAACGAGACCTTCGAAGGCGAGCTGGTGCGGCTCTACCTGGGAAGCTGGGCCGTGCAGCTCGGCACCTCGGTCAACGAACTGCTCCAGCTCGGACAGACCGATCCCAACGATGCCTCCGGCGCGTTCAACCTCACCGCCCTGGCCTTGCGAGCCTCGACCTACCACAACGCCGTCTCCGCCCGCCACGGGGAGGTCAGTCGCCAGATGTGGCGCGACCTGTTCGAAGGTCGAGACGAGGCGCCCATCGATTCGATCACCAATGGCGTGCACGTGGAGACCTGGGTCGGCCTGGAACTACGTGATCTGCTGACCAAGACCCTCGGGCCCCAGTGGCAGGAAAAGGCCCACCAGGGCGAGGTCTGGGCCAAGAACCTCGAGGCGATTCCCGACGACGAGTTCTGGGCCGCCCATCAGGCCCAGAAAAAGCGGCTGATCCGCAAGTCCCGGGAGATCGTCCGCCGGATGCTCGCACGCCACGGCGCCTCGCCGCGGGAGCTGGCCTCGGTCAACAACCTGCTCGATCCCCGGGCGCTGACCATCGGCTTCGCCCGTCGCTTCGCGACCTACAAGCGTGCCGGCCTGCTCTTCCACGACCTCGGTCGCCTGCGCCGGCTGATCTCGGACCCCGAACGTCCGCTGCAGATCATCTTCGCCGGCAAGGCTCACCCGGCGGACCTCGCCGGACAGGACCTGATCACCCAGATCTTCCGCCTGTCCGGATCCGATCCGTTCCGGGGCAAGATCGTCTTCCTCGAAGACTACGACCTGCTGATCGGGCGCCTGATGGTGCAGGGCGTCGACGTCTGGCTGAACAATCCGCGCCGTCCTCTCGAGGCCTCGGGGACTTCGGGCCAGAAGGCGGCGGCCAACGGTGCGCTGAACCTCTCGGTACTCGACGGCTGGTGGGTGGAGGGCTACTCCGAGCAGGTGGGATGGGCCATCGGCCGACCGGAGACGATGGACGACCAGCAGGCCCAGGATGCCGAGGACGCCGCCTCGCTCTACGACCTGCTCGAGCAGCAGGTGATCCCCACCTTCTACGACCGGGACGAGTTCCGCCTGCCCCAGCGATGGATCGCCATGATGAAGGCCTCGATCCACCGCCTGTTGCCGGTGTTCAGTGGTTCACGCATGGTCCGGGACTACGCGACACGCGCCTACGTGCCCCTGGCCACGCGCGAAAAAGTGGGGCAGTAACCCCCCTGCCGGATCGAGACGACAGGGGGCGTTCGACGGCTCAGCGCTCCTGGCGGCGGCGATCGCGCTGGTAGTGCTTGCTGCACATACCCTTGGCGTAGTGAGCCTCCTTACAGCCGCGCACGGTGCATTTTTCGTAAATTGCCGGTCGACCCGGCCCCCGGGCGCTCTTGCTCCGGCGGCGGACACCGGCGCGTTCGGAGATGGTATCGAGACGCTTTTCCAGCCGCGCGACAGCAGTTTTCAGGTCGCGCAGCTCGGCGAGAGCCTCGCGATCGCCAACGGTCTTGGCCAGCCGGGCTTCGAGCATGTCGTGGACCATTGCGCGCAGGACGCTCTCGACGCTGGCAGGTGCTTTCCTCTTTTTGTTCTGACGAGCCATGGGGGGTCCTCGGGCCCGGTTCGGGCCATTCTGGTACGTAAAAAAACCGGAGCACTCCGCCCCGGCCCCAACAGGCTAGCACAACGAACGAAAAATGCACACTACCATTCGTTGTAGTAGGTCCCGTCGAGGGCCAGGCGGGTGGAGGTCGAGGCCACGTCATAGAGATTGTCGCAACTGGATGAGAAATCGTCGGGATCGTCGTCGTAGGCTCGGCAGTCCCACTCGGCCTCGCCGGTGATCGGATCGACCGGGATTTCCCGCAAAAAACGCATCAGCACCGGGTCCTGGTCGGCGGCAGCCTTGACCTCGACCCCCTCGACGAGCATCTCCAGGTCCTCGGGGTACATCATCCAGTCCAGGTCCCAGGGCTCGATCTGCCCGAGCAGGGCCAGTTCGTGGAAGCGATCGATGGCCGTCCGGATGGTGGCCAGGTTGCGCTTGAGCTGGAGTTCCTGCATCAGGCGATAGCGGTGGTGGACGAAAGGCAGCGCCACCAGAGCGAGCGTGCTCATCAGCGCGAGCACGACGAGCATTTCGATGAATGACAACCCCTGCTGACGATTCCTTGCCATGGCTCGAACCCACTCTCCGCCCCCTCGCGGGGCGGACACGTCTCTATCTACGCATCCGGGGGCCGGAGCGTCCAGCCGCGACCCCACTCAACTCCCCACCAGCCGGCGCCACCAGGACTTTTTCCGGCAGGGCGGAGGCTGCCGGCCGCTGACGAAGGTCTCCAGCGGCCCCTCTCCACTCAGGCTGCAACGCCGCCGGGGATCGACC
>JALTMS010000403.1 GCA_027001345.1 Acidobacteriota bacterium
ATTTCGAGAGTTCATCGGGACAGGTCTTCAAGTTCCAGCCCAACGTCAACAAGGCCCATCCGGGGCTCCACATCGAGTACATCCCGGACTCCGAGTGCGTCGAGTGGGGCCCGCCACCGTGGTGCGGCAAGATCCCGGACTCTCCGGATTGTGACGAGGACGTCTGCCTGGACAGGCAGCCGAAGCCGGGCTCCTACGAGGTGACCTACCCGGACGGGACGAAACTGACTCTCGATCACTACGTGGCGGGCGACCGCCTGGACGATAACGGCTGGATCGCAAACAGCGATCTGATGGGCTGGTACACGACCCTGATCAAGGATGTCTTCGGCAACCAGATCCACATCGTCTACTCGACGGATCCCGATGCCGTGCCTGGCTCGATCGCGAAGGTCTGGGCTGGGACCGACGAGAACGCCCCACTGGCCCAACTGACGATGACGCTCTACACGGACGCGGATGTGACGGCGGGGACCTGTCCTGCTGCCGCCAAGGGGCATCTCAAACAGGTCAACGCGACTGGATTCGATGGTGCCGAGGTGGCTTACCGCTTCCACTACTCGGCCATCACGCTCGCCGACGAGTACCGAGGTGACACTACGGTTGCTTTGCTCTCAGGAGTCGACTATCCGGAGGTCTCCGGTGCCTCGGCAGGATCGGTGACCTACGACTACGGGACTACTCCGGCCGACGGTCACTCGTTCGAGCTGTTGAAGGCTCTGTTGACCCGTATCGCTCTGCCAACGGGAGCCATCATCGAATACGCGTACGGGGACAACCTCCTCGGCACCCGGTGGGTCAGCGGAGGTGAGGACCGTCACGTCAAGGGTGTAGTCAGGCGTACCGTCTTCCCCGACGGTGGCTCTTCCGGTGCGGATTCTCACTATTCCTGGCGTTGGGAACGGGAATACACCTCAGGATCGTGTGGCGGAATCGACCGCGACTCCCCCTTCGTCACGAACAGGACCGTGGTGAAGACGCCGGATGGCCGAGAGACCCTCATCAAGTTCAATGGCCATCCCTGTGGTGACAACGACGGTGCATGGGGTGCCTTCGGGACCGTGTGGAAAACCGAGATTCACGACGGGGCGGGAACCGCCGGCGATCTGCTGCGTACGGTAGTCACCGAATACGACACCATTCAGGACGCGGACACCGAAGAGATCGCCAAGGCGATGCGCCAACTCACGACGACGACGTTCGAGGACGACACGGGCCAATGCTTCGGCGGCGCAGGGGGCGGCACCGCCCGCAAGATGATCACCGAATACCGCCACCGGGACAGCCTCGACCACTGGAAGATGTCCATCGTCAAGGGCGACTACCTGCCCGATCGCAACGGCGACGGCACGGCGGACCACATCCTGACCTACACCAACTACGAGGAGTCCGGGCCGAGGGTCGCCAAGCATATCCTTGGCGCGTGGGACTACAGCTTCGTGGAGAGTGGGTCGGGCAGCGCTGAGAGCCGCTACGAGCAGCGCGCACAGTTCGACGACAACGGCAATGTGACCGACCTGTGGGCGAAGAACGAGTGGGAGACGGCGAGCACACAGCTCGCGGAGAATCCCGCCGATGACGTCGTGAACGCGGTCGGGGATTGGTCCGCCGACACCGACAACCTCCACACCGGCTATACCTACTACGCCGACGGAAACGCGAACACCTCGACGATCGACGGTGCGGATCCCTCCCCGGACGACGGTTCCACCCCTTCCTACACGACGACTCTGACCTGGCAGAAGGGTGTGACGAAGAAGGTCGAGCAGAGCGGCCTCGGCTATCCCGTCTCCGAGGTCGTCCTCGACGACAGTGGCCTGGTGAAGGAGGCCCTCGACCCCAACGGCCCGAAGACGGTCTTCTCCTATGACGCTCTCGGCCGGGTCACCCGCATCGACCCGGAGGACCCGCCGGGGGCCTCCGAGCAGGCGACACGCCTCTACTATCCGGACCTCTCCGACCCCGACGCGGCTCTGCTTTCGAAGGTGATCACCTCCTCGGGCCAGGAGAGTGACTTCCAGCCCGGCACGGAGGACCAGCTCTACGCGGAGCAGACGACGGACGGCCTGGGCCGGGTGATCGAGGCCCGCCGGGCGATGCCCGACGGAACGAAGTCGGTGCAGGTGGTTCGTTACGATCAGCTCGGAAGGGTGATCTTCAGCTCCGTGTGGATGAGCGAGAGCGACTACGCCTCGGCGACGAAGACGAGCTGGGAGGCGCCGGACCGGGACGGAGACGGCGTTGCCGAGTACAGGGTCAGCGGCGTCCCCCTGACCCCCGGAGATGCCGAGGGCCGCCCCTGGGGCGTGATCACCTTCTACGGTACGCCCACGGGTACCGACCCCTACAACCCCCTGGCCATCGACCCCGACGGGCTCGGCAGAGTCCGCCGCACGATCGCCGCGGACGGCACGACGGTCGATCTCGACTACTGCGGCCCCCACACCCAGAAAAGCGTCCAGGTCCGTCAGGATGTCACCAGCAACCAGACCCAGCCAGCCGTCACCCGCTACTACCGCGACGGTCTGGGCCGGGTGGTGCTCGTGGACACCCCCGACAGCACCGCGGCGGGAGGGCAGGCGGCGGACGCGATCTACGAATACGGCCTGAGGGCAATCTGAGAGAAGCGAAGATCGTCGATGATCTCGGCGCCGACCCCTATCAGAAGTGGCTCGACGACAACCTGAATCCCGCGGTGGTGCAGACCCGCACCTTCGATTACGACGCCGCGGGAAGACTCCAGTCCTACGAGACGCCGGAGGAGGGGCAGGTGCAGGTGCTCTCCTACAACGCCGCCGGCCAGCCCTGGCGCTGGCAGGATGCCCTCGGGGCGGAGCGGGGCTACGCCTTCCAGGCGAAATACGATGCTGCGGGTCGCCAGACCGAAATCCAAAAGGTGGTGCTTCCCGACGGTAGCTCCTCGAGCAGCCTCGAGGAGGGGTTCGAATTCGCGGCGGGCACCTACGGAAGCTGGACCCCCGGTACGATCGACGAGAACGGTGTCTTCCACCAGGCAAGCAGCTCCTCCTGGCAAGTGGTGAGCTACGCGGATCTCGGCTGCATCGATCCACCTCCCGGGGAGAACAACAGCAACGGGCTCTACCTCGGCGACGGCTGCAACTACGACAGCGTCCCCGCCGGGACCCAGGCGGTACGCCGGACGATGACGGGCGTCGACCGGGACACGGTCCTGACCTTCAGCTTCTGGCGGCAGGTCCGGGAGGCCAGCGGGGACCACGATGCCTTCGAGGTGCTGCTGGCAGCTCCCGGAGACGATCAGCTCTCGAATGCCCCGCGAGTGCTGCGGCTGGACGAGAAGCAGCGCTCCTACGCCCGCTGGCGCAAGACGATCACCGTCCGCCCGGGAGATTTCATCGACGACGGCAACCCCTGGCCCCGGGACCTGGACCTGATCCTCGCCTTCACCAAGGGCGACGGTCAGTCCGGGGTGGGAACCGGAGTGTTCGTCGACGATGTGTTCGCGGGCAGGAGGGGCAAGGAAACGCTGGTGCAGTACGCCTTCGACGAGGACCTCTGCAGCGACGGAACCGTGGACGGGATCTGCACCGACGCGGTGATGAGCAGCGACCAGTCCAAGGGCAAGCTGACGACGGTCAGGAGCTTCCACGACGGCAAGGTCTTCGCCATCACCCGCTACGTCTACCGGGGCCTGAACGGCCGCCTCTCGATGACCGAGCAGTGGATCGACTGGACGATGACCGCCGATCCCCAGGACGCGTCAGGTTGGGCCCGCTGGATCACCCGCTACCACTACACCGATCAGGGCCTGCTCGCGTCGGTGACCGGGCCTTACCTGGCCGGTGAGGCCGCTCCGCGGACCTACGAGTACAGCTACTTGAGGGGCCAGCTCGACGGGGTGGAGGAGACCTCGGAAGGGGTGCAGTTCGTAGAGCCGGGAGGCACCAACGCGCTCTACGGCCCCTGGGGCAAC
>JALTMS010000404.1 GCA_027001345.1 Acidobacteriota bacterium
TTCCGGCTCGGGCCATACCGCCGGACCGAGTTCTTCGGGGACCACGCCGCGCAGATAGAGTTCGAGATTGACCTCGTTGATCACCCGGAGCTGCCCCCCGGCGGTCGAGACGACCTCGATCAGGCCGCGATAGGGGCGGCCGTCGACCGTCAGCAACCCACCCTCTTCGGCGACGAACACCAGGCTCTCGCTGTCGGTGGCGTGCATTTCCCAGCGCCGGTCCAGCAGGCGCAGGCGAACGCCCTGGCGAACTTCGATCTGCTGCTCGACCACCCAGGCATCCGGAAAGCCGCTGCCGCGCAACCGGGCGAGGATCTCGTCCAGCGCCTCCCGCCGCGGTTCCCGGCCGACCCAGACCCGCCACACTCCGCGCGCGGCCTGCCACACCGCCTCGGAAGGCACGCGGAACCGGGCCTCGAGGCGTGCGGCCATCTCCCGCGCCGCCTGCTCTTCGCGAAACGATCCGACCTGTACCCGGTAGTCGACCTGCCGCCCCGCCGCCCGGCCTCCGGCGGGAACCACCAGCAGCTCGCCACCGGCCGGCGTCGGTCCGACCCGCTGACCGCTGTGACCGTCGAGCACTCGCAAGGTGCCTCCGGAAACGCCGATGGAAACCTCGTCCCGTGGCTCTCCCAGACCGATACGAACGGTGGGTGGATCATCGGGAACGCCCGGATCGATCCGCGTACGCAGCGACGGTGCGGCTCCCGAGAGAGTGATCGTGGCGGCCTGCCCCCACCCCGCGGCAAGCAGCCACGCGGCGAAGGAGCAAAAGACGACACCGAGCAGACGCAAGTCAGATGAAGGCCGCGATGGCCTCCTCCCGGCTGGCATAGATTTCGAGGATCGACACCAGACGGAGCAGCAGGAGCGTGTCCGAAACCCGCTGAGAGACAGCCGCGAGTTTGATGTCACCACCCGATTCCCGCACCCGCTTGAGGGAGGCGATCAGCTCGCCGACACCCACCGAGTCGATGTAGGGGACCCCGGCCATGTCGAGTACGAAGTGTCGCTCGCCCGCGCCGGTCTCGTCGCGAATCTGATCTCGCAAGCTGCGGTCGCCGAGGGGATGGACGATCGGCCCCTGGGGCTCGAGCACGCAAACCTTGTCGAGATGGTGCACCCTGATCTTCATCGCAGCCCTTTCCTCGAGCGCAGCCGAGGCTGCGGTCAGCCCTCAGACGAAGGCGGCGATAGCGGAACTCTGATCGGGGTAGATGTCGAGCACGCGGACGAGCTGGGTCACCGTCAGCGCATCGGAAATGCGCTGATTGACGTGGGCGATCTTCAGCTCACCACCGGCCTCCCGCACCCGCTTGAGGGAGGCGACCAGCTCGCCCAGACCCGCGCTGTCCATGAAACGAACGTGTGACAGATCGAGCACCAGGAACCTCTTGCCCAGCTCGAGCTGTTCCTGGATCTTCTTCCGCATGGCCACATCCCCTTCGCCGACCTTGATGTCGCCTTCGGGACTGAGGACCACGACCTTGTCATGCTCCATCACCGCGATGTTCATGCCGTTGCTCTCCTGGGCCCGGGGTCGTCCCGCCCCTGACGCCTATTAAACCTCATTCTGCCCCGCTGACAAGCGCTACACGCCGGGGCCTGAGTGCAGCAGGGCATCGAGTTCCGCGCAGCGCGTGCCCCGTCGCTCGAGGGTACGAAAGCGGTGGCCGGTCTTGCGCGCCCCCCGTACCGACAGGCAAAGGTGCTCCGCCTCGACCAACACCACCACCGCCTCGGGGTCGAGAGCCTGCTCGAGGTGATCAGCGATCTCGACGGTCAGCGCTTCCTGCAGACAGAGCCGGCGGGCGAGCGAATCGACCATCCGCGCAATGCCTCCGAGACCCACGTGAGCGTCCCGCGGCAGGAATCCCACGCTCGCCTCACCGCGAAACGGCAACAAGTGATGGGCGCAGAGAGAGGTGAATCGGATGCCTCGTAGCACCACCGGGCCCCGAGCACGATCGAGTCGTATCGGCTCGAGGAAGGAACGCGGATCTTCTCCGTATCCCGCCGCCAGATCTTCGACCCAGGCCTCAGCCACCCGCCCGGGCGCGCTTTCGACGAGATCGGTGTCCACCTCATGTCCCTCGAGCAGGCCGTCGAGAAACAGTCGGATACCCTGCTCCATCCTGGCGCGATTCATCACTCGTTCTCCAACTCGCCACGGTAAAGCGCCGAGGCGTTTTCCACCTCGAAGAGTTCCACCGATCGCAGTCCGCCGACCTCCGCCTTCAACTGCCGGTAAATCCACACTGCGATCCATTCCGCGGTGGGGTTCTCGATCAGGTCATTGAGGTGGTGATGATCGAGGCGCTCGAGGACTCGTCGTTCGACGATCGCATCGAGGTCGAAGAAATCGATCACCATGCCCTGCACGGGGTCGATCTCCCCCTCCACCTCGACGACCAGGCGGTAGGAATGGCCATGGAGGCGACGACACTTGCCCGGATGGCGCGGAAGCTGGTGACTGGCCTCGAACAGGTAGCTACGGCGAACGATCATCCGTCGAGATCCTCCCGGCTCATGCTCAATTCGACGCCCACCGTGTCGACCATCCCGTCGAGCACCGGCGTTTCCTTCCGCACGCTGACTTCCACGCCACGGCAGGAAACGAAGGCCTCGAGCAGTTCACGGCACAGGCGCACGGCGAGGGTCTCGATCAGGTGAAACGAGTTTTGTCGTCCGACTCGCACCACCAGGTCGTGCACCTGCCGATAATCGATGGTGTCCTCGATGTTGTCCGAATCGGCGGCCCGGGCCACGTCGGTCTCGAGCCACACATCGACCCGGTGGCGAACACCGACTTTTCTTTCGAGACGGGTCAAGCCGTGAAACGCGTGAAAGCGGATCCCGGCCACCGAGATCCGACCAAGCATCGTCAGGGCCTCCTCTGGCTCCAGGTGGGTGCAGGGCGCGCAACCAGCGCCACCTCAGCGAGCTGTCAGGCTACAGCCAGCCCCCACCCCGGGCAAGCCACCCGCCGCTCGCCGCGAACCACGCCGACGGCGGGCTATAATCCCGGCCTTCACGGCTCCCGGCGGCGGGGGCCCAGGGGAACGACAATGAGCCTCGAGCGCGTACTTTCCGGAGTCCAGCCCACAGGGACCCTCCATCTGGGCAACTACTTCGGTGCCATCCAGCAGCACATCCAGCTTCAGCACGAGGCCCGGGGACCGGAAGGGGCCTTCTATTTCATCGCCAACTACCATGCCCTGACCACGGTCCAGGACGCCGAGCGCCTGCGGAAATTGACCCGCCAGGTGGCGATCGATTACCTGGCCCTGGGCCTCGACCCTCAGAAGGCGACCTTCTTCCGCCAGAGCGACGTGCCGGAAGTCACCGAGTGCACCTGGCTGCTGAGCTGCTGCACCGGCATGGGACTGCTCGAGCGGGCCCACAGCTACAAGGACAAGGTGGCGCGGGGGATCAAACCCTCGATGGGGCTGTTCTGCTACCCGATTCTGATGGCCTCGGACATCCTGATCTATCGCTCGACGGTGGTACCGGTGGGCAAGGACCAGCAACAACACGTGGAGATGGCCCAGGACATGGCCCAGAGCTTCAATGCCGCCTTCGAGTGCGAGGTCTTCGTTCGCCCCGAGTGGCGCTTCGGCGCCGGCCGGAAGGTCCCCGGTCTCGACGGCGAGAAGATGAGCAAGAGCTACGAAAACACGATCCCGATCTTCATGCCCGACGAGATGACCGAGAAGAAGATCTTCAAGACCTACTTCGCTCGAATCGTCACCGATTCGAGGGGCGTCGACGATCCGAAGGATCCCGACGACACCCTGATGCAGCTCTATCGCCTGCTCGACCCCACGCAGGCCGCCGAGATCGCCCCGGACTACGTCAAGGGCGGGATTGGCTACGGTGAGATGAAAAAGCGTCTCCATGCGGCCTACAACCGCGTCTTCGAGCCCCTGCGAGACAGGCGCCGCG
>JALTMS010000405.1 GCA_027001345.1 Acidobacteriota bacterium
GGCGCTCGCTACGACGCTCGCTGGCCTGATGCAACGCCCGCGCGATCAATTCCTTGCCCGTGCCGCTCTCCCCGACGATCAGGACCCGCACCTCGCGCGCCGCCACCCGCTGGATCTCCGCGCGCAACTCCCTCATCGCGCGGCCCGAGCCGATCAGCTCCTCGCCCAAGCCGCGCTGCAAGTCCCGCGCGTGGGTCCGCCAGGCCAGGTCGTCGAGAGCCTTCTGCACGCGCAGCCGCAGCAACTCGATCTTCGGGTGCTTGGAGACATAGTCCGTCGCGCCGGACCGCATGGCGGCGACCACCGTCTCCGGACGATCGTCTCCGGAGACCATGATGATCGGCAGGTCCGGATGCCTGGCCCGCAGGCGGCGCAGCACCTCGAGACCGTCCGGGTCGCTGCCCAGCGAGACATCGAGCAACACGGCGTCGGGCCCGACGGACTCGTGGAGTCCGAGAGCCTCGACGCCGGTACGCGCCACGGTCAACTGAAACGCATCGGCTCCGAACACACAGAACCGCTCGAGGAACTCTCCGTCGTCATCGACGATCAGGACGTGGTTCTTCGTCATCACTCGCTCCAATTCTCCGCCGCGTCGAGTCGCTTCAATATCACGACGAATCGAGCGCCCTCCCCCGCCCTGCCGACTTCCTCGATCCGCGCCCCGAATTTCCCCAGGCCGCGACGTGCGTAGTCCAGTCCGTAGCCGTGCCCTCCGCTGAACCCGGAAACGCCCGGCTGGAAGATCCGCCGCTTCATCTCCGCGGGGACTCCCCTCCCGTGGTCTTCAAAACCGATGCCAACATGCTCGGCATCGCGCGCGGTGACCCTGACGAGGACTTCCTCCGGCCCACCATATTCGCCGATGCTTCTCTCGGCGTTCTCCAGCAGGATGTCGAGGACGCGCCTGAGCCCCTCCTCCGTGGCCCGCACCTCGGTGGTCGACTCGACTTCGAAGTCGAGATCGATCCGCAGCGTCGATCGGGGGGCACGGCTGGCGACCCAGGCCTCGACCAGCGGCCGCAAGCGGACGCGCAGTCGGGCGGCGGCAAAGCTCTCGATCGCCTCGAGCCGCCGGTCCACCTCAGCTAGGTAGCTCTCGAGGCGCCGCAGGTCGGCATCACCGACGTTCTCCCGTCGACTCTTGATTTTCCCACACTGGCGCAGCAGGGAACGATGGATCTCGCCGAGTCCCACCCCGCGCGACTCCTCGGGAACTCCCGCCACGCGGGCCAGGCGCGCGATCGAACTCAGCTCGACGAGAACGATCGAAACGTAGGCATCGATGTCCTTGCGCAGCAGCGCGACCCGGCGCAAGTCGACGGCGCCGGGCTGGGTCCCGGGAAAGTTCGTGCAGAGGAAGCGCAGGCGGTCGGCGACCTTCCGCGGCGTCTCGTTGTGCCGAAACACACTCAGCGCCTCGAACAACTCCACCTGGGCAGAGAGCAGGGACGAAGGACCCGTCTTGGTGACGATCCACAGCAGCAGCAGCATGGCACCGGTCAATCCGATGCCGACGGTCGCCATCAGCGCCCACCATCCCGGCTCTCGTGGAATCAGCATGTGAGCCAGCCACGACAGCCCCAGAGCACTGGCTCCGATCCATCCCGCAAAACGCCCCCCGCTCATTCCCACCGGCTGGACGCGCGCCAGGACCAGGGCGCCGATCATGACGAAAAGACCCAGGCCGATCGCCGCCAGCAACCAGCGGAGATTCCACCTGTCGGCGGTGAAGGTCTCGAGGCGATAGAGTTCCGCGCGGAGCCGATCGGGCAGAACTCCCGTGCTGAGGACGACTTCCACCCTTCCCGGTGCGAGCAGATCACGAAAGGTCATCGGTGGCGATCCGGGCAGCTCGACGACGATGTCATAGCGCCCACCGGCTTCGAGGCCGCCGAAGTGCACGTCCTTGCTGCTCCGCCCGCTGAAGCCATCGCCGCCGATCTGGCGCAGAGCGAGAGGCCCGCTGCCATCTGCCGCGAAGATCCGGACCAGCGCGCCGACCGCACTGCGATTCCAGGGAGGACCGATCACGCGAACCACCAGCCGCGCACCGGCGCCTCCGACGCCCGCCAGCAGAGCCGTCGGGCCAGCGCGCCCCTGAACGAAGACGTCCGGCACCTGGTCTCCGTTGAAGTCTCCGCTGATCGCCGTACGGGGCCGTCCGAGCACTTCGTTTCCCTCGACGCGCCGGAGGCGACCGGCCGATCCCTCGCTCGAGAACCCACTGGCGAGCAGGATGCCCTGGTCGGTCAGAGCGAGAAGGTCCAGTCGGCCGTCCTCGTCCGGATCGACCACCGTGGCGTTCCAGGTATCCCCGCACAGCGGACCCTCGTCGGTCACTCGATCGACACTCAGCTTGCCGGAGGTCCACCTCAGCAGGAGATCACACCCTCCCAGCACACCGACATAGACCTCGAGACTTCCATCTCCGTCGAAATCAGCGCTCGCGAGACCCGACATGTCCACCGACGAGAGGGGCGCGGCGGGACCGGGCGGCTGGTCGGTGAGAAAGCGCGACGTTCGAAAACGGGGCTGGCCGCCCTCCCCTCCGAGGTTTTCGTGGTACAGCAGCCCGCGCCCCATGGTCGCCACCACGATGTCCATGTCACCGTCCTGGTCCAGGTCGGTGCAGGCAGCCATCTCGCTTCCGTCGACGGTGGAGATGCCAGAATCGGCGCCAGCCACTTCGAAGGTGGCACGCCCGTTGTTCAGAAGAAGCTGATCCGCACGCAGCAGATTGGCGACGTAGAGATCGAGATCACCGTCACCGTCGGCATCGAGCAGGCAACCGCCCACCGTGTCATCCAGCAACCTCCCGGCGACTGCCGGATCGAACCACCTGCGGAAGCTGCCCCCTTGGCGGGCCAGGAAGAGGAGATTGGCCTCGTACATCCGAAGCAGGACCAGGTCCTCGGCCCCGTCCCCGTTGAGATCGCCGGACAGAGCGAGCGTGTCGTAGGTGAAGTATTCCTTCGAATCGTCGCCAAAGCCTCCCCCGATTCCCCGGCGCTGGGCTTCCGCCCGGTTGTCGCCCTGCGTCCTGGCTGAGTGCCGGCGAGATCCGAGCGGCAGCTCGTAGAGCTGGTTGGGAGCCTCGGCATCCACCGCGTAGATCCACTCCCCATTGTCGATGCGGATGACCTCCAGGGCGTGAATCCTCCTCGCCGATTGCGCATCGACACTGGTATCGACGCGCAAGGGGCTACCGACATCTTCGCTGGAGACCTCCACGGCTTCCTCGAAGAGCAGCAGGTCTCTCTCCGTGCCACCCGCAAAGAGCTGACCCAGCCCGCTGTCCACGATCCGATAGATCGACGCGCAATTCGTCGAGATGATCCGCCGCTCCCGGCCCTCCTCGCGATGGGTCACCACCCGATCGTCGACGATCCACCCCGAGCCGTAGGCTCTTCCGCCGGCGAACAGAGCGCCGCTGGGCAACTGGAGGGCCTCCTCCGGCGCGGGCGGCCGCCTGCCATCGAAGGGAAAGCGCAGCACCTCGCTCCCACGGCGGGCCAGCAGGTCTTTCCCTTGCACCCAGAGCGCCGCGGCTCCCGGCTCACGCCCCTTTGCGCGTACCGACCAGCCCTTGCCATCCCAGAGGAACACGGCCCACAGGGAGCGGGTCTCGCCAACGAACCACGCGCCTCCCCCGAGCAGGGGCAGGATATCGTCCACGTGCATCGCCACTGGCGGGACCTGCTTGACCCATCGCTCGCCATCGCCACGATAGACGTTGCGCCAGTGCCCGATCACCCAGTACTGGCGGTTCGGTCCGGCCTTGACCTTCCGGATCCCGCGGCGGAGCGGAGAGCGCAGCCGGTGCCAGGCCCCCCGGTCGCCATCGACCTTCCACAGGTCGTTGTCGCCCGTCTCCGGATCGACCGTGGCCACCAGCAGATCCCCGCCCGGTAGGGTGGCACGGG
>JALTMS010000406.1 GCA_027001345.1 Acidobacteriota bacterium
CGGCCGGGATCCCGCTTCGAATCCTCCCTCGAGCTGCTTCGGCGGGCAGCGGCCCGCAAGCCGGCCTTCGGGGGGCGGGTCAAGACCGCGATGATGCTCGGCCTGGGAGAGACCGACGATCAGGTGGAGGCCGTGCTCGCTCGCCTGGTGGACGCGGGTATCGATGTGCTGGCCCTCGGGCAGTACCTCAGGCCCTCGCCCGAGCAGATGGCCGTCGAGCGCTTCGTCGAGCCGGCGGAGTTCGAGCGCTGGCGCCGGCGCGGGCTCGAGCTGGGCCTGGCCCATGTGGAAGCCGGCCCTCTGGTGCGCTCGTCCTACCACGCCCAGGATCACTTGCCCGGGGTCAAGTAGCGCCGAGTTCCAGGGCCGCTCTGCGCAGCAGATCCTCTTCGGTTCCGTCGAAACCGACCCGCAGGTGCAGGGCGCCGGGGTGGTGCCGCAGCCAGGTGCGCACCAGGGCGCCGCCGCCGCCACAACCGCCGCTGCCGAGGGCGGCAGCCACGCGGCGCAGGGTCTTTCCCCGGCGACGAGGTCCACCGCCGGCGACTCCGCGGCCGAGGATTCCCCCCTGCCCGAGGGCCAGGATCACCCAGCGAGCGCGGCCCGCGGCCGGCACGAGCAGCAGCCCGGGATCGAGGTCCACCTTCGGTGAGTGGCGGCGGGTGTTGAGGTGCGGGCGCAGGCGCTCGATGCGCCGCTGCTCGTCGAGCAGGGCGTCGAGGGAGGTGTCGGCGGCAAAGGTCTCGAGCTGTGTCGCATGCCGGCGGATTTCCCGGTCCTTGGCGTCTCGTGGCGGGCCGCGGAAATAGGAGGCGACCCGCCGGCGTAGACAGGCGGACTGCCCGACATAGAGGGGTGCGCCGGTTGAAGCGTAAAAGACGTACACCCCGGGGCCCTCGTCCAGCGCTTCGATCTCCGCGGGGCCGAAATCCGCGTCGGCGAAGCTGGCCGGCTCGACGCTGCGTTCGAGCAGGGCATCGAGACCTCCGGTGTCCACCACGCCCTCGAGGGCCAGCTCGGCGACCAGCACCTCCCAGGCTGCGCCGAGGGCGTCGAGCCAGCAGCGGGGATCGTCGCCTTCCACGTGGCAGGCCCCCAGGTGAGCCGCCAGATCGAAGGCCGTCGGCCGCGCCCCACGATAGCCTCGCAGTCTTCGTACGAGCCGAGCCAACGAGTAGGCGGGGCGTGGAAGTCGCTGCCCCTCCAGGGTCTCCCAGGTCCGGACCTCCTGCTCCCCGCTCACCGCGATCGTCGGCCCGCCGGCCCCTTCCGGGGGGATACGGGCTGCGCTCAGGGCCGGCGCCGCGCGGGCCAGAACCACTGCCACCGGTGCGGCGAGGGGGATCCCCCAACGTCGGGCCCTGGAGGCCAGCGTCCAGCCGCCGTCTTCGAGCTGCACCCCCTCGACCTGTGCGAGCAGCGGAGACAGGAGCCGGCGGGCATCTTCCTCGCTGACCCGGCCGAGACCGAGGTGTTGCTCGGCGAGGGTCGCCGAGGGGATCGGACCGCCGTCCGAAGCGAGCTGCTCGACAATTCGTGCAACGAGGGGTGGCGCGGGGGGCCTCATCGGCGGACCTTTCCTGCGGCTGCTCGGGAGCGGCGGAAGAAGATCTTCTCACGCACCCGGACGCCGGGGAGAGAGAAAGTCGTGGGAAGCCGCCGCCATGCGCCTCGGGCGCTCGTGGTCGGGGCCGGTCTGACCGGTGCCGCCCTGGCCTGGGTCGCCTCACGCTCCGGGTATGCCGTCGATGTGGTCTCCGCGGAGCGGCCGGCGAGTCAGGCCACTGCCCTGGCTCCGGGCATCGTCCATGGTCTCGGCCCCCCCGGCGGTGTTCCCTACTGGGCCGGCCTTTCCGATGAACAACTGGCTGCCGAGGCCGATCGGGCGCAGCGGGGGTACGAGATCCTGCGCGAGGTGCTGCTCGCAGCGCGCGCCCCCTGCGGCTATCGCCGTGTGGCGCATCGCATGCTCCTGCCCCCGGGTTTCGGGGAACGGGCTCGAGAAGTGGCCGAGCGCCTGTGTCGGGCGGGTTTCGCGGTGGAGATCGAGCTTCGGGCGCCGGTCGCGGCTCTCTGCGGCCGGCGCGAAGCGCTGGTCTCTCCCCGGCGTCTGGTCTACGAGCTGCTGGCCCAGGCCCGGGCCCGGGGAGCGCGCGTGCGCTGCGGGGTGGTGGCGCGAGGCGAGCCTTCGTCGGACGGGGCCCCGGTGGAAGTGCGGATCGACGAGCAGCGAGAGTCCTACGACATGGTTTTCTGGGCTACGGGTGGCCCGCCTCCGGGGGCGTCGGCGAGACCCGGCGCCGGGTGGCAGATGGTTCTCCGCCAGGCCTTCGCCGCTGGTTCGAAGGCACTCGACCGGGTGATGGTCGCCGAGGATGGCGACCTGCTCCTCGTTCCCGACGCCGGGGAACGGGACCGGGTCATCCTCCTCCGGAGGGGATCGGAAAGCCGGGACGCAGGCCTGTGCTGGCCCCAGCCGCCGGAGGAGTGGGGGGTATGGCTGGGGCCGGTGATTCACCAGCGCCTGGCCGAGGCCTGGGCTGTGCCGTCCGAGCCGTCGGCCCCAGCCGCCGGTCCAGAGGTGGCGTTGACCGGCCTCGACGGCTGGCCGATCTGCGCGGTCCTCGGAGCCGCCGGTCGGCTCGTGGAAAGCGTCTTACGTGTTTCACTGATCATTTAGCTATTCATCGGGTATGCTAGCCAGCACCTTGCGTCGCTCGGGCGGCCGCAAGCGATGAGGAGGAGTTCATGCGTGTTCGTTTCGGTTTTGCCCTGAGTGTTTTGACAGCGAGTGTTCTGACAGCGGCTGCGTTGCTTGCCGCACCGTCCGCCCTGGCTTCCGGTTTCGCGGTTTCCGAGCAGGGAGCCAAGGCTTCCGGTCAGGCGGTGGCCTTCGTGGCGCGTGCCGACGATGCCTCGGCCGTCTGGTACAACCCGGCCGCCATCACCAAGCTGGAAGGCAACCGGGCCTCTCTCGGCTTTTCGCTGGTCTTCCTGGGGGACACCACCTTCTCCTCCAAGATGGACGGCATCAGCCCGCTGCTCTTCCAGGGCGGCAGCTTCGACATGATCGACAACACCGCCACCCCGGCCCACGCCTTCTTCGTCTACCACTTCGAGGATTCGCCCTGGTCGCTGGGTTTCGGTGTGACGACGCCCTTTGGCCTGGTTACCGAGTGGGGCAAGAACTTCGACGGACGTTTTTCCGCCCGCAAGTCCGACCTCTCGGTGCTGGTCTACAACCTCAATGCTGCGGTGGACGTGGGCGGCGGCTGGTCGTTGGCCTTCGGTCTGGACTACTACGATGCGACCCTCGACGAGTTCTCGCGGAACATCTCTCTGGCAGATCCCTTCGGCGAGCTGACCGAGCCCTTCGCCAGCCTCAGCGGTGACGGCAGCACCACTAGCTGGAACGTGGCGGCCCACTTCCGCAACGACGACTGGGCCTTCGGTATCAGCTACCGCAACGATGTCAGCATCGACATCGACGGAACCTTCGCAGTGAGCAACGTCCCGGCAGGCACGATTCCTTCGCCGCCCTTCCCGGTCCCGGATGTGCCCTGGTCCTCCCAGCTCGCTTCCACGTCGGCGGCGGGTGCGCTCAGCCTGCCCGCCATCTGGCAGGTCGGTTTCGCCTGGCTCGGCACCGAGAACTGGGAGTTCGAGCTGGACTTCCAGATGATTTCCTGGTCCGACTTCCAGCAGCTCCCCGTCAATCTGACCAACGAGACCTTCCTGATGAGCGACTCCGTGGTGCGCGAGGACTGGAAGGACACCACCACAGTGCGCCTTGGTGGCTCCTACTCGTTCAGCGAGCAGCATCAGCTCCGTTTTGGAATCTACACCGACGAGACGGCCATTCCCAACAACCGGCTGCGTCCTTCGATTCCCGATTCGGACCGGATCGGCTATACCCTGG
>JALTMS010000407.1 GCA_027001345.1 Acidobacteriota bacterium
CCACGCGCCAGTCCCAGCGGCCGTAACGATAGACCGGCCAGCCCCAGACCTCCGCACCGACCCACACCGGACCGTAGGGCCCCGTGGACCAGTAGCCGTCGCGATAAGGGGCCCAGTCGTCGTCCACGTCGGGGTTCCAGACCCAGCCGTACTCCGCGGTCCATTCCCATTCGCCGTTACGGCTCAACTCGCCGTAGTAGGGCCGCACCGGCTCGGGCAGCGCCGCGTACTCGTCACCGGGCACCGCACGCAGGCGGTAGACGTCGTCCCGTCGGGAGACCCACTGACCGAAGCCGTCTTCCAGGCCGATGATCACGTCCCACGGACGTCGGGGGGACTGCCCGGCCACCACTCGTGTCCGTTCGCCGGAGCGGACGATCACCGAGCCCCCCTGGCCGGCGACCTCGACGCGTCCCCGCTCGACGGTTACCCGTGTGATGTCTCCCGGTTCGATATCGATGCGCAGCGAGGAGCGCTCGAGGGGGTAGATCGAGGCTGCCGGCGTATCGACGCGGAAGTCCTCGCCGCCGCCGGGGCGGGGTACGTCGGCCTGCAACCGGCCCCACTCGAGGCCCAGGACGGTACGGTCCGCGTCGGTCCGGTTCGGATCGAGTAGATCGTAGATTCGCACGGAAGTGCCGTAATCCAGCCGCAGCAGGGAACCATCGGGAAGCTGGAGTTCGCCTCGCTGGCCTTCGCGGCTCTGCACCCGGTCGCCTTCGTAGACCGGATCGTTGAACTTCAGCGGCTCCTCGTAGCCCGCGTCCCTGAGCACTTGCAGGCCGTCGTCGACGAAGCGCACCCGGGCGAAGACATAGGGCGTGTCCGGCTCGGTGATCACCTGCAGATCGGCGCTCGACGCTTCGTCGGCCGGTGCCAGGGGCACGAGCAGGGCGGCGGCCAGGCCCACCGCAAGCCAGCACCACGTGGCTCGCAAGGTGGGCAGGCGGCAAGGGAAGCGAGGGGTCGTCATGGTCGCGGGTCCTTCCTGAGTTGGTCCCATCAAATTTGGCTTTCAGCAGGAGATCTGTTTCCCATTGAGCTAGAAGCAAGACTCATACCGTTGACCGGGACGAGGCGGGGATAGCCGGCCGCGATCCGTGGGGAGCCATGTAACTCCATGCAAAACCGGTGGTTGTGCCGGCGCGGGCAACAAGAGCAGCGGCCTTCGTCCGGAACCGACCGGCGTCCCCGGAAGGGGACGGGCGTCCTCGGCGGAGGCCGGCTGCTGGCCTTCGCGGCCGGGCGCATGTCAACATGCTCCGAGTCGTCTGTCGCGGGCAGGCGAGGGAGGTCGGTGCATGGCAGTGCGAGCGATCGTGGTCTATCCCCATCCGGTGCTGACCACTCCTACCCGGGAGGTGGAAACCGTCGATGATGACCTGCGGGCGCTGGTCAACGACATGATCGAGACCATGCGGGCCGAGCGCGGGGTGGGGTTGGCGGCCAACCAGGTCGGACAGAGCGTGCGCCTGATGGTGGTCGATGTCAGCGCCGGGGAGGATCCCGAAGCCCTGACGGTGCTCGTCAACCCCCGGGTGGTCGAGACCTCCGGCCGGCAGAACGGCGAGGAGGGCTGCCTTTCCTTTCCGGGCATCTTCGAGAACATCACACGACCGCAGCGAGTGGTGGTCGAGGCGACCCGTCTCGACGGCCAGAGCGTTCGGGTCGAGGGCGAAGACTTCTTCGCTCGCGCGCTGCTCCACGAGATCGATCATCTCGACGGCATCGTCTTCCTGCAGCGGATGTCGCCGCTCAAACGGCGGCTGGTTCAGCGCCAGATCCGGCGGCTCAAGCAGGCCGGGCAGTGGCCGGAGAGCGTGATGCCCGACGCGACGGCGTCGACCGAGGGTTGAGCAGGACGGCTCGAGGGAGGTGCGCATGAAGGCGGTCTTTTTCGGCACCCCCCAGTGGGCTGTCCCCTCCCTCGATGCACTGGTCGGCTCGGAGCATCAGGTGGTGGGTGTGGTCTGCAATCCCGACCGACCCGCGGGTCGCCGGGCGCGATCGCTTCCCTGTCCGGTCAAGACCCGAGCCGCCGAACTCGGCCTCGAGCCGATCCTTCAGCCGCCGAGCCTGCGCCCGCGGGAGGTGCGGCAGGAGATCCTGCGACTGGAAGCGGAGGTCTTCGTCGTGGTGGCCTATGGTCGGATCCTGCCCGGCCGGCTGCTCGACGCGCCGGTCCATGGCGCGGTCAACGTGCATTTCTCCCTGCTGCCCCGTCATCGCGGGGCGAGCCCGGTGCAGCATGCGATTGTCTGCGGCGACCGGGAGAGCGGGGTGAGCACGATGAGGATGGACCGGGGTCTCGATACCGGACCGATTCTGCTCCAGCACTCGACAGCGATCGGCCCGGAGGAAACCACCACGGAACTCGGCGCTCGCCTGGCGGAGATCGGTGCCCGTCTGCTGATCGAAACCCTCGACGGCCTGCTTTCGGGAGACATCACGCCGCGAGCCCAGGACGAGACCCAGGCGACGGTCGCACCGCTGCTCGACAAGGATGCCGGGCGTTTCCGCTGGGAGCAGCCCGCCGAGCAGATCGCCCGGCGTGTGCGGGCATTCGCTCAGTGGCCCAAGGTGCGCGCTGTCGGCCCGCGGGGTGTGCTGTTGATGCGGAAGGTTCGTGCCCTGCCCGGCGAAGGCGCAGACGAACGACAGCCTCCCGGTACTGTCCTCGAGCGCCGGGGAGAGGCGGTGGCCGTGGCCTGTGGGGCAGGGAGCGTGTTGCTGCTCG
Source organism: Acidobacteriota bacterium (assembly GCA_027001345.1). Lineage (GTDB taxonomy): Bacteria > Acidobacteriota > Polarisedimenticolia > J045 > J045 > JALTMS01. The sequence continues at coordinate 2,738 of JALTMS010000407.1, forward strand.
AGCGCGTGCAGCCCGAGGGACGACGCGAGATGAGCGGGGCCGCCGCCTTGGCCGGCGGGCATCTGTGTCTCGGGGGGCGGCTGGCGGTGCCGCCCGCGTGAGCGTCGAGGGAGGTCCTGCCGGTGGAGTGGCCAGCCGCCGGCTGGCGGCCGAGATCCTCGAGAGGGTCGAGAAGGGGGCCTGGGCCAGTCGGCTACTGGCTGCTCGGGCCGATCGACTGTCCGATCGCCGGGATCGGGCGCTGCTCTCCCGACTGGTGCTCGACACCCTTCGCTGGCAGGGCGCCCTCGACCCGAGGTTGAGCGCTCACCTCAGCCATCCCCTCGACCGGCTCGCTCCCCTCGTGCGAGCCCTGTTGCGGCTGGGTCTGTGCCAGGCGCTGGTGATGGGCATTCCGGCTCCGGTGGCGGTGAGCACCGTGGTCGATGCGGCGCGCAGCGCGGGTGCCGGACGGGGAGCGGGACTGATCAATGCCGTGCTGCGTCGCTGCTGCCGGCAGCCGGCGGCTCCCCTCGACCCGCGTGCGTGCTTTCCGAGCTGGCTGATCGAGCGCTGGACGCGGCGCTGGGACGCCGCCCGGGCCGAGGCGCTGGCCGCCGCCTGCAACCGCCGGGCCCGGCCCTTCGTCGTCGCTCTCGACTCTTCCGGTGGGCCCGAGGCTCTCGCGGCGAGCCTGGCGGAGGAAGGTGTGGAAACCGTGCCCTCGACCGAGGTACCCGGCGGGCTCGAGGTGCAGGCGGGAGCGCCTCAACTCAGCGTCGCCCACCGTCGGGGGGCCTGCGTGATCCTTGATCCCTCGGCGGCGCGCGTGGCGATTCTGGCGGCGGCGGTGGCTCCCGAGGGTCTGGCGGTCGATCTGGCGGCGGCGCCCGGCGGCAAGGCGACACTGCTGATCGATCGGCGTCAGGGGCCACTGGTGGCCCTCGAGCCGGTTCCCAGTCGCTTGCGAGCGCTGAGTGGGAACCTGCGACGACGCTTCGACGGCGAGCGCTTCGCCCTGGTGCGTGGCGACGCCCTGGCTGCCCCCCTGGACGAGGGTCGTTTCGAGATGGTCCTGCTCGACGCGCCGTGCAGCGGCAGTGGCACTCTGCGCAGGCATCCGGATCGGCGCTGGCGACTGACGCCGGCGGCCATCGAGCAGGCGGCGGCGCTGCAGGCCCGCATGCTCGACGCCGCCTGCT
>JALTMS010000408.1 GCA_027001345.1 Acidobacteriota bacterium
TCCTATGGACTCTCAGCAGCTCCCGGGCCACCATCCGCGCCTCGGCCCGGGCCACCTCTTCGGCGCTCGCACGGGCCTCGACCTCGAGTGGAGCGAGTACCAGAGCCGGCCCCGAGCCGGTCTTGCCCGCGGGCGCCTGGAGAGCACGCCACGGCGCCTGGCCGGCCGACCATTGTCGTGGATCGAAGATCTCCTCCCCCACCTCGTTGATCACCCGCAGCAACCCGGAAGTTGAGCGGAAATTGACCGTGATCTCGACTTTCGCGCCCCGATTCTCGAGGCGCTCGACCTCTTCGGTGTAGGTCGCCACATCTGCCCGGCGAAAGCGATAGATGGACTGCTTGGGATCCCCGACGAGGAAGAGATCGGGCGGATCGTCGGCGTCCATCAGCAGGTGAAGGATCTCCGCCTGCAGCGGGTCGGTGTCCTGGAATTCGTCGATCAGCAGCGCACGAATCTGCCGCCGCACCCGGTAGCGCACCTCCTGATCGTCGCGCAGCAGATCCCGGGTCAGCAGCAGCAAATCATCGTGGGACAGACAGCCGGCTTCTCTCCGACGATCCGCCACCCATCGCTGGAACTCCGCCAGCACCCCGAGAGCCCGCCCGACCAGCGGTGCGAAGCGCCGCCGCAACCGTGCGGGTACTTCCTCGTCGCGCCAGCGCTTGAATTCCTGCTTGATCGCTCCCAACTCGCCCTTCCGGCCGCCCCGGTTGACGGCCGCCAGGCGCGCGGTGCCCTGTTCGCAAAGCGACAGCAGCCAGCGGGTACGGGCCTCCGGAGGGAGAACGGCGACCTGCTCGAGCCGGCGCTCGAGAGCCTGCAAGTCTTCGACGAAACCGTTGGACGCGCCCTCCACCGCCCGAGCACTGCGAGCGACGAAACCTCGCACACTCGAGACCAGGTACTCCCACAAGTCGTCGTCGTCACCGACCTTGCCCGGCAAGGCCGCCGGACGCGCATCGGGAAAGGCCGCCACCCGCCAGGCAACTTCACGCAAGGTATCGACTTCCACACCCCAGGAAAGCAGGTCAGTCAGGGTCCGACCTCGACGGGAATCGCCGAGAATCTCGACCAGCCAGTGATCGAAAACGTCGCTTCCGAGACCTCCTCCGAGCCCCTCATCCTCGACGACGAATCCAGGATCGAGGCCGGCTTCGAGCGGATGGGCAGCGAGGATCCCGCGACAGAAGGCGTGGATCGTCGAGACCCGGGCCAGCATCAATTCGGCCCGAGCCCGGCGCAGATGGGTGGCCGTCTCGCCCTCGGCAGCGGCCAGCGCGCGAGCCACCTCGCGCCGCAGGCGCACCCGCAGTTCGCCCGCCGCCTTGCGCGTAAAGGTGATCGCCACCAGTTCGGCGGCCCGAATACGTCCCGCCGCCAGGGCATGAACCACCCGATCGACCAGCAAGGTGGTCTTTCCCGTTCCGGCTCCTGCCTCCACGGCCAGCGCCCCGCCCCAGTCCCGGCGGGCGCGCTCCCGGGCGGCAGCATCCGCGAGAGGGGGGCTGTCCACAGATCGGCTCTCCATCGCCGGTCGCCCCGGCGCTCGACCGCATCATGCCACGATGAGGGCTCGTGCGAGGGCCTGTGTCGGCGAGTCGGGGATGGCCGTACGCGACCCTGGCGCGCGAATCGGATCGTCTGCCGCCGCAGCCCTTCGCAACCACCTGTTTTTCGAGGTCTCTCTTGCCCGCCTCCCGCACCGCGCCGTCGGGCTCGAGATGGTCCTCGAGTCGATATCCGGCCCCGATACGGACGAGAACTTCGACCGACCTCGCGATGTCGTGCCCCCCCTTGCTCCGGACCCCGCACCCCGCATCCTCACCTGGCGACGACCTGCGTCGAAGGGCCCCACCTCGATGATCTCCGGCGCAGCCAGATCCGCGCCGTCTCGGCGCCGGGATTACAGCGCAATCACCGCATTCCGATCCATCGGCAAGGCACGCCGAGATGGTCCGCCCGCAGCGATCTTCGGCCCACAGCGTTCACGACGCCGACCCCATTCGTAAACTTATCGACCGAGGGACTCATCAATAGGGTGGATTCAGGGATGCTCCGCGGCCAGGGCTCGATGACGCTGGCAGATCGGATCATCGGCCACCCGCTGAGCGATGCGAACGATGCCCGGACCGCAGACGATCCGGTAATCGCAGTGGCGGCAGTTCTCCCCACCCCCGGGCACCGGTGGCAGTTCTCCCCGGCGAGCGAAGTCGAGCACCTTGTCCACCAGTGTGACCATTTCCTGTTGCCTGGCCTCCAGTGTCCGTCGTTCGACCGCGAAGCTCCGCCGGGCACCGCGGAGGAAGGCATAGCGCACGCGCTTGACGCGCGCGATGTCTCCGTCCTGAAGCACCAACCAGGCATAGAGCGGCAACTGCAGGCAGCGCCCACCGACGAACAATGCGCCCTCGCTCTTCGGATAGTGGCGACCCTTCGACCACTTGTAGTCGACGATCTCCACCTCGCCGGCCGCATCCTCGTCGATGCGGTCCGGCCGGCCGCGAACCCGCACCACCGCCGATCCCAGGTTCAGCTCACCGACGTATTCCTCTTCGATTCCCGCGACTCGCACCTTGCGCTGGCCGAGGGCTTCGAGTTCATCGAGTAGAAAACCGAGCAACTCCCGCTCGAGTCGACGAGCCGACGCCTGCCACAACGGCCCGCTCTCCTTCGGCACCTGCCCCTGCACCTCGCGCAGGCGGATTCGAATCCAGCGTCGCAATCGCTGGGGCCATGGCTCGTCGGGTCGTTCCTTTCCCTGAGGCCGAAAGAAATCCTCGAGTACGCGGTGGGCCAGCGAGCCCAGATCTCGAGCGGCCGGAGCCAGGGCGGGCGGCTCGGCCGGCGAACGGATTCCCAGCACCGCACGGAGGAAGAAACGAAAGGGGCAGGTGGCCAGTTCTTCGAGATCGCTGGGTGAGACGTGCTCGGGGGTCGGCGCCGCGGTGCCGATCATTCCCAGGTACTCGCTGAGTTGCGAGTCGCGAAAACGCCGGCGGTCGGCTCGCAGTCGGCGAGCCAGAGCCGCATCCCGCTCGAGCACCCGCCGTCCTCCCTCTGTCCGCGCCAGGGCCAGATCGAATTCGGCTTCGTCGAGCAGCGGACGCCGACTGTCATCGAAGCCGGGCAGGTCCGCAGGCACGCGATGCACGATGGGATTCGACGCTGGATCCCGCGCGTCGAGCAACTCGCCACTGCGCGCTTCGATCAGACGCGCGAGAGGCTCGGCGGGGAAAAGAATGTTGCCCTGTTCATCGTCGGTCCGTGCCCAGCTCAGGGTCACGCGGTCGGCCACCGCCATTCCGAGACGAAAGAGCAGATCCTGCTCGAGGTAGCGCTCTCGAACCATCGGCAGCGGACTGCCGGCTTCCTGGCTCAGGCAGCGACGGGTCTGCTCGTCGAGCACGGGATCCTCTTCGCCGGCGGGCAGGAATGTCTCGTGAGCCAGCCCCGTCAGCCACACCGCTTCGGCCGTCAGGCCGCGGGCGCGATTCCACTCGACGAGCAGCACTCCCTCGCCCAGCCCTCGCTGCTCGGCGCCCGGAGGCGCGTCCACCTCCAGGTCCTCGCAGCGCTGCCGCCAGACGTCGATCACCATCTCGGGCCGGGGCGCCACCCCCAGCGACTCGAGCGCCGCCAGCTCGCTCGCCGCACGCCGCAGCTCCGACCGCAGCCCCTCCGGCCAGCCGAGAGCTTCGACGAAGACGACCAGAGCATGGGCCGCGCTGGGCCAACTGGCGGCCACGAACGCCTGTTGGAGACCACGCTCGAGGTGGGCTGCGGCCTTCAACCAGCGGCCGACGAGCCGCACCAGCGCCTCCAGGGCGGCGGTATCCCCCGTGTACTGCTCGGCCAGACGGCCAAGGCGGTCGGGCACCTGCTCGAGCCGACGCACGCCGGCCGCCCTGGAG
>JALTMS010000409.1 GCA_027001345.1 Acidobacteriota bacterium
AGACCTCGAGGCCCAGACCCGTCCCTCCCCCGGTGACGATCGCGCACTGCCCCTCGAACACACCCTCCGGGAGCCACTGTCGCCGGTCGCTCATCGCGGCCAGGTCTCGGCGATCCGCTCGGTGTCCAGGTAGTCCTGGATCTCGACGATCTTGCCGCCCGCCTGGCGGAAGATCGTCACCCCCCGGTTGGTGTAATCCTGGCCGTCGCGAGTCGTGCCGTGATTGGTCCACTGGGCGACGGCCCGATCACCGATCACACCGACCCACGAGAGGTCGAAGTGGAGGCCACCGCGAAACAGGCGCTGGTTCTGCCGCAAGAAGACCCGTACACGACGCAGGCCCTGCACCTCGGCACCGAAACGGCGCCCCGGAAAGACCAGCCGCACGTCCTCGTCGAGTGCCTGTTCGAGTCCGTCGAAGTCGGCCCGGCTCAAAGCCTCGAAAAAGCCTCTGATATCATCCTCGGTCATGGCCCGAGAATAGCTCCGAACCCCTCGAGTTCAAACATCCAGCGCAAGCTGAAGGCAGCGGCGCCGTCGAATCGCAGTGGAGACCGCACTCGGAGTCGCACGAGGAGTCGCCATGGATCGATGCTATCGACTCATGAGCCGGATCCGGCCGAGGCTGCTGCTCGGCCTGCCCCTGTTCGTCCTCTGCGCTCCAAGCCTCGCTCGGCAGCCGACGACCCTGAGCTATCACAGTGTGCAGCTCGAGCTACCCGGCCCCCCGGCTCAACTCCTGCCCTGCGACCTCGACGGCGACGGCAGCGGCGACCTGCTGGTGGTGGTGGCCTACACCACCTGGGACCGGGTGACCTTCGACCGGGTCGAAGAGGCGATGATGATCACCGACGTGGTCCCCGCCCTGTTCGACCGACGCGAGGTGCGGGCCTTTCTGACCACCCCGCAGGGCCCCTTCGATCTGGCCCTCGAGCCGCTGGACGTCTCGGGCAGGCTCCGCGCTCTGGCGCCGGGCCCGGAGGGCACGGGTCCGCTGGCCCTGACTCCCGAAGGCGTGGCCAGCTTCGCCGTGGTGCGGGACGAGTCCGGCACGCCGCGTCTCGTGATCCGTCCGCTGTTCGATGCCCCCACGGCGCTGGCCGCCGCCGAGGTCTTTCTTCCCAACCTGCCGCTCACCGCCGATCTCGACGGCGACGATCACCTCGACCTGCTCTTTCCCGGTGCCGGAGGTATGGAGATCTACCTCTCCCGAGACGGCAGCCTCGAGACCAGCCCCACCAGCCACCTCGAAGTGCCTGCCGACCGCGTCGAGAATGCGGGGGTCAAGCTGCGACGTCTCCCCCTGCCCTCCGTCTCCGACCTCGACGGCGACGGCACTGTGGATCTGCTCCATCCGACACCGGAGACCGTGGGGGGAGAGATGGACGAGGCCCGGGAGCTGCTGGTCTCCCGGGGTCTGGGCGGTGGGCGTTTCGCTCCGCCTCGGCGCATCGATCTCGGGCCCGTACTCCCTGTCTCCGGCAAGACGGAGGACGGCCGCACCCGCGTGGTCTCGCTGCTGTATCTCGGCGACATCGATGGGCAGGGGGCGGCCGAGGTCGCCACCCTGACCTACCACTTCGACACCACCGCCGGCCCGCTGCGCAGCCTGCGGCAGGCCAAGCAACCCCGTGGACGCCTGGCGCTGTATCACCTCAGCCGCGACCTGGTGATCGACACCACCGCCTACACCAGCGTGGAGATCGAAGGGCACGCCTTCAGCAGCGACCTGCTCGACCTCGAGCACGGCGCCTTCCGAGACCTCGACGGCGATGGCCGGCGGGATCTGGTCACGGTGAACCTGGGATTCAGCCTGCTGCAGATCGTCAGGATCGTCGCCGCTCGCTCTCTGAACATCGGCCTGGATTTCAATATCTACCGGCAACTCCCCGGCGGAGAGTTTCGTAAGGTCGGCGGCCTGGACCTCGAGGAGCGGCTGAAGGTCAGCCTGCGCCACCTGCATCTGCTCGGCGTGGCGCACTTCGCCGGAGACTTCGACGGCGACGGCCGGCGGGACTTCGTCCACCTCGGCAGGGGCGCCACCCTGACCGTGCATCGCGGACAGCCGGAGTGTCGCTATTCCCGGCGGCCGGACCTGGCGATCGATCTGCCGCGGCGCATCGAGGCGGTGGAGATGGTGCGCGTGCTGGACCTCGATGAGGACGGTCGGGACGACCTGGCCATCATGCGCCCCCAACCGGCCGACGAGGAGCTGAAGACCCCTCCCGTCACCCTCGACCTGCTGCTGAGCGGAGCGACCCGATGAGGGCCGGCCTCGGCCGGCGAGGCGGCCCCATGGGCGCGGCGGGCCTGGGCGCCGCCCTGCTGTCGTTGGCCCTCGCCACCGGTGCCGGCACTCCCGAGATCAGCCCGGTGCCGATCGAAGGCGTCATCGTCTCTCTGGCCAACCGCCACACGCCGGAAGGTGGCCAGGTGCTACTGCTCACCGCGCCCGCTGCCGAGCAGCCACCGGCTCCACTCGAGTACCTGCGAACGCGGGGGCAGGACCACGTGGGGGGCATGGCGGTGGGGATGGGCGGCGATGGCCTGACGATGGATGTCATCGACTCGCGCTTTCGACCCGGCAGCCGCTGGACGGCGGGCCGGCCGACACGATTGCTGCGCATCGATCCCGACGGCCGCCAGCAGGTGCTGCGGGACGACCTGCCCGCCGATGCGATGGCGCTCGAGGCCATCGACCTCGATGGCGACGGGGAGCAGGAGATTCTCCTCGCCGCCCCGGGCCGGCTGATCCGGCTCGCCCTCGACGGCACTCGGCGCGATGCTCTGCTCATCGAGAGTCCCGGCATCGACCCCAACGGTGGGCTGCCACGAACCGGCACCGCCCGGTCTCGGGCCATCGATGGCGGCGGGTTGTGGATCGACGAGGGGGATGCCCTGGCCATCTTCGCCCGAAGTGAGAACGGTAGCCCCTGGCGGCGTCGTCACCGCGTGAGTCTGCCCGCCGACGCCATCTATCGGAAGGGCGAGATACTGATCTTCCATCCCCATCCCCAGGTCATTCGCAACGAGCATGGGAAGCCGGTGGCGGTATCGATCTTCTCCGCCTCCGGCCGCACCCAGAGGGCCCCCTGGCACCTGCTCGCCCTCGACGGCTCCCGCAAGCCGCGACTCGAACAGACCTGGCTGGCCTTCGCGGGGCCGAAGATGCTGATCGGCAGCCAGACCCTGCTGCTCGGTGGCCGGCCGGCCATCGTCGTGACCACGCTGACCTCCGATCGGGTACGCTTCGACCCCCCGGCCCAGTTGTCCCTCTTTACCTTCGAGGCGAACCGTTCGAGGGCCGGTCTGAAGCCCACGCTGTCGATCGAGGGACTCGACAGCGACGAGGCACACAGCGCCCGGGCCCACGCCCTGGATGTCGATGGGGACGGCAGCGACGACCTGGTGATCGGCTTTGCGGCCGGCAAGCGCTTCGAGCTGCGCATCTACCTGGGCGACGGCCGGGGGGCTGTGGCTCCCAGGCCGCTGCGGCGGAGGTTGAAGGTCGACGCCCGCGCTCCGATAGGCAGCGTGCGCTTCGTCCGCGACGCTCGGGGCCGCTGGACCCACACCTTGCTCCGTTCGCCCGAGCGGGAGTGGGTCTGTCCCCCGGCTGGCCGCGAGATCGTCGATCTCGACCACTGTCGGACGCGCCCCGCTCCGGACCCCGACGGGCACATCGCCCGCTCCGACACTCCTTCCCACTGGTCGTCCCACTGGTCGGGAGTGGTCGATCTCGAAGCGGATCGACCGCCCGCCCGGTTGACCGTGATCACCGGAAGCGGGCCCGACTCGCAAGTGATCTGGACCCGCTGATCCCACCGTGGAGCGAAGAATGTTGGGCTCCCAGGTCGGCCGCGGCGCCGGGGCGCCGGCCGGGGCCCGGCCCCGGCCGGCCAGGGGGCGGGCC
>JALTMS010000410.1 GCA_027001345.1 Acidobacteriota bacterium
CCAGACGAAGTCTTTGCCGGAGCTGGCCCGGATGCGGGCAACGGGAACGCTCCAGGTCTCACCGGTGGAGGCCACAGTCTGCACGGCACTCATCCCCGCTCCCGAGGAGTAGCTCGCCAGGTCCGTGACGACTCCCCGCGCGGTGTGGAAGCCGTCCTTGCGCAGAGGGCAAGACAGCTCGAAGACCAGGCTGCTGCGCGATTCGGCCCGCGGGCGGCGGGAGAGTTGAAGTTTCAACCGGCTGAGATCCTCCGGCCCGAGAGCGCACACCACCTCGGTGCTGCGACCCGTGTCCCGCTCGACGACCAGATCCACCAGCACCTCGGCCTCAACGCCCTTGTCGGTGGGCGTCCACTCGAGAGCGGCGAGAGGAACCCGAATGGCCACCGGCAATACCCGCTTGCCCTCTCGGAGCACGGGATAGGAGAGCAAAACGTTGACGGGGGGTTGATCGAAATCCTGGGGAGAGAACAGCGCCGCCATGCGCTGACTGCGGCGGCGCGTCTGCCGATCGACGACCTGTACCTGGTCGGCAGCGATGATTCGGTGGCCCCAGAGTTCGGGATGCTTGACGGTGTCGAACTTCACGTTGAGCTGGTGCCGGCGGCTGCGGCCCAGCTCCGCTCTGACGGGAACGCTCAGCAGGTAGTAGCAGGAGAGCTGTTCGGAGGCGCCCCGGAAGGCCGCATCGAGATTCCCCGTATAGCGAATCGAGTCGCCACCGCTCTCGCGCGCGATCATCGACATCAGCCTCGAGCGGGATGCCTCGCGGCGCGAAAGACCTTCGACATCGACAGTCCAGACGGTAAAGCCGTGACGGAACATCTCCTTGAGGCCCCGGGAGACGAAGGCGATTCTTTCCTCCCGCACCAGCCGAAACCCCTCGCCGCTGAAGAGAATCACCACCTGGCGTCCCTGCCAGGCGCTGTTGGCTCGCAGGATCCCCTCCAGGGCGGCGACGCTCGCTCCCGGATCGTAGGCGGAGACGGCGTCGAAAAGCTGGTCGGAAATCCCCAGTGCGGCCTCGAGCGCCGATTCGGGAGGCCGGTAGCCAAGCGCCCGGTCGCTGGTGCCGAGGGAGTCGAGAAAGATCACTCCCGGGATCTGTCCGCTGCGTGTCACCCGGTGGGAAGTGGCGCGAATCACGGCCGCCGCGCGGTGCAGGACTGCCGGATCCCGGGTGAAGCCTCCCGTCAACTCGTAGACTTGCCGCGTCAGACCGTAGATCTTGTAGACTTCCGCACCGCTGCCGGCCGATTCCGCGATCTTGTCGATCGCCTCTGCCACCCGGAACCGGCCTCGGGAATCGAGAAAGTTGAAGTCCACCACGGCGATGATCCGCCGCTCACGCAGCGGCGCCGTCGCAACATTCGGCGCGCCCCCCCTGCCCTCGCCTTCGGAGGTGGGGCCACCGGCATCGATCTCGTCGCAGAAGCTGTCGAAGATCAGGCCGCTGTCCGGTTTGTCGTCGAGACGCTTGCCATCGAGCCAGACCTCGAAGTGCTCGAGGCTCAGCCCCGGCACGGAGGCGTGGGTCTTCGAGCCCGGAGCGAGGACGGAGATGTCGACCTGCACCAGCCGAACTTCCACTTCCTCCCGCTTGCCCGATGGGCGAACCCCGTCGGGGTTTGCCGGCCGGCTCTCGCCACCGAAACTCCAGGGGACCGCCGACGCGTGCAGCAGGCCGATTGCCAACCAACATCCGAATCGACGCCAGCGGGCGCCGCTACCTGGACACATGGACTCCTCCTCGTGGGGCGTTCAGCCGAGGCGCGAGTGCATGTAGGGCTCGAGGGCCTCGGGAACACGGAAGGTGCCGTTTTCATTCTGGTAGTTCTCGAGGATCGCCAGCAGTGTGCGCCCCACCGCCAGCCCCGAGCCGTTGAGGGTGTGCACGAAGCGGGGCTTGCCCCCGCCCTCGGGTCGGTAGCGAATGCCCGCCCGGCGGGCCTGGAAGTCTTCGAAGTTGGAGCAGGAGGAGATTTCCCGGAAGGTGTTCTGGGAAGGCAGCCAGACCTCCAGGTCGTAGGTCTTGGCCGCCGAGAAGCCCAGGTCGCCGGTGCAGAGGGTGACCAGCCGGTAGTGCAGGCCCAGACGTTCGAGCACCTGGCAGGCGTGGGCGGTGAGCTGTTCGAGAATCTCATAGGACTCTTCGGGGCGGCAGAAGGTCACCAGCTCCACCTTGTCGAACTGGTGTTGGCGAATCAGCCCCCGCACGTCCCGGCCATGGGAGCCGGCCTCGGCGCGGAAGCAGGGCGTGTAGGCCACGTAGCGTCGCGGCAGGTCACTTTCGTCGAGGATCTCTCCCGCGTGGAGATTGGTGACGGGAACTTCCGCGGTGGGAGCGAGAAACCACTGGTCCGGCTGCTGGAGGCGGAAGAGATCTTCCTCGAACTTGGGCAACTGGCCGGTGCCTTCGAGGGCCTTGCGACCGACGATGAAGGGGGGCAGGACCTCCCGGTAGCCATGCTCGTCACTGTGCAGGTCGAGCATGAAAGCGATCAGCGCCCGCTCGAGGCGCGCCGCCTGCCCCGTGAGCACGGCGAAACGGGCCCCGGTGATCCTGGCCGCTCGCTCGAAGTCGAGGATCCCGCAGATCTCGCCGATCTCGACATGGTCGCGCACCTCGAAATCGAAGTCCGGCCGGTGGCCCCAGCGGCGCTCTTCCCGGTTGCAGCTCTCGTCGGCGCCCTCCGGACAGCTCTCGTGGGGCAAGTTGGGCAGGGTCATCAGCAGGGCGCCGAGCTGAGCCTCGAGTTGTTTCTGGCGCTCGTCGAGAGCCTTGATCTTTTCGCCGATACGGCGTGTCTCTTCCCTGACGGCGCTGGCATCCTCACCGGCCTTGATCATCGCTCCGATCTGCCGTGAGACCTCGTTACGGCGGGCCTTGAGCTGCTCGACTTCGAGGATCGTCGCCTTGCGCTGCTCGTCGAGACGGCGCAGAGGCTCGAGATCGACATCGCCCCCGCGGCATTCGAGGCGGCAGCGTACCGCGTCGAGGTTGGCCAGCACGTATTTCAGATCGAGCATGCCTTCTTCTCCCGCCTGACGGCCGAGGGTTCGGTGGTGCCCGCGATTCTACCGCCTGCGTCGGCCCCGTGCTCTAATGGTAGCCCAGCCGCACGGTGCCTTACGTGGAGCATCCTGCGACCCATCTTTCGAGGACGACCCATGGATCGGCTGCGTATCGAAGGTGGACGGGCCCTGTCGGGCTCGGTCCGCATCTCGGGGGCGAAGAACGCCGCCCTCCCCTGCCTGGCCGCCAGCCTGCTGACCGGCGGCGAGGTGCGGCTCGACAACGTGCCCGACGTATGGGACGTGGACTCGCTGATCCGCCTGCTCGGCCGACTGGGGACCCGCTGCGAGCGACTGGGCCGCCATCGCTGGGCCCTGGCCACCGAGCAGATCGGCACCTTCGAGGCCCCCTATGAGCTGGTGCGGAAGATGCGGGCCAGCGTGCTGGTGCTCGGCCCGCTGCTCGCCCGCCACGGCCGAGCCCGGGTCTCCCTGCCCGGGGGCTGCGCCATCGGCGCGCGGCCCATCGACCGCCACCTGGAGGGACTCGAGCGCCTGGGCGCGGAGATTCGCCTCGAACACGGCTACGTGGAGGCGGTCTGCCCGCGGCTGACCGGCGCCCGGATCCACTTCGACCAGGTGACGGTCACCGGCACCGAAAACCTGATGATGGCCGCCTGCCTGGCCCGGGGCACCACGGTGCTCGAAAACGCCGCCCGGGAACCGGAGGTGGTGGACCTGGCCCGGCTGCTGGCCGCCATGGGCGCCCGGATCGAAGGCGCGGGAAGTTCCACCATTCGGATCGAGGGGGTCGATACCCTGGACGGGGCCGAGCACCGGGTCGTGCCCGACCGCATCGAGGCCGGCACCTACCTGGTGGCCGCGGCCATCACCGG
>JALTMS010000411.1 GCA_027001345.1 Acidobacteriota bacterium
TCAAGGTTCCCGTCGGCGCCGGCATCCCGCGTTACCTGCAGGCGGAGGGCGGGATCTTCGTCCTGCTCGAGGAGGTCATGGCTCACAACCTGGACCTGCTCTTTCCGGTCAGGTGGATCGATAGCTGCGAAATGTTTCGGGTCACGCGCAACGCCAACACGGAACTCGACGAGGAAAAGGCCGATGACCTGCTGGCAATGATCGAAACCGAGCTACGCGAGCGCAAGTTCGCTCCGATCGTGCGCCTCGAAGTCGCCCCGGGAATCACGCCGCTGCATCGCGGCATGCTGGCCGCCGAGCTGGGCCTCGACGAAGACTCGGACGTCTTCGAAGTCGACGGCATGCTCGGAATGCGCGACCTGATGGAAGTGTGGAAGCTCGACCGTCCCGAACTGCACGACCCGACCCACCATCCCATCGATCACCCGGAGCTGACTCCCGGTCGCAACCTTTTCCACGTGATTCGTGACGCGGGGTCGATCCTGCTGCAACACCCTTACGAGTCCTTCCGCACCTCGGTCGAACGCTTCCTGCTCGAGGCCGCCGAAGACCCCAAGGTGCGGGCGATCAAGATGACCCTCTATCGCACTTCCGCCGAATCGCGCATCATCAACGCCCTGATCATGGCGGCCAAGAACGGCAAACAGGTCGCGGTGGCGGTGGAACTCAAGGCCCGCTTCGACGAGGAAGCCAACATCCGCTGGGCGGCGCGGCTGGAAGAGGCGGGCATCCATGTGACCTACGGCGTGGTCGGCCTCAAGACCCACTGCAAGGTGGTGCTGGTGGTGCGCCAGGACTACAACGGCCTGCGGCGCTACGCTCATTTCGGCACCGGCAACTACCATGCCGTCACGGCACGTATCTATTCGGATCTCGGCTTGCTGACCTGTGACGAGGAGATCGGCCAGGACCTGACCGAACTGTTCAACTACCTGACGACGGGTTACAAACCCAAGCGCAACTACAAGAAGATCCTCCCCGCGCCGAAGGTGCTCAAAGGAGCGCTGCTGGAAAAGATTCAGCGCGAGATCGACACCCATCGCAAGGATCGTCCCGGCCTGATCCAGCTCAAGATGAACGCCCTCGAAGACGTGGACATCACGCGCGCTCTCTACCGAGCCTCCCAGGCTGGCGTGCATGTCGATCTGATCGTGCGGGACACCTGCCGGCTGGTCCCCGGCATCGAGGGTTTTTCGGAAAACGTGAGGGTGATCAGCATCGTCGGTCGTTTTCTCGAGCACACGCGCATTTTCTACTTTCTCAACGGTGGCCGGGAGGAGTATTTTATCGGCTCGGCGGACTGCATGAAGCGCAACCTGGAAAGTCGCGTCGAGTCGGTGGTGCCGGTGGAAGATGCACGACATCAACAGACCCTGCGCCGCTTCCTCGACATCCAGCTCGGCGACCGCCGCAGCGCCTGGGAGATGCAGCCCGACGGCAGCTACGTGCAGCTTGCCCCCGAAGACGGCGACGAGGCTCCGAGCAGCCAGCTCCAGTTCATCGAGTGGGCGGAAAAACGTCGCAAGGAGAGCACGCGGCTGCGCAAGCGGCGGATCAAGGGCGTCGGTCGCCGCAATCTCAAGGCGTGACTTCCCCTGCGCTGCGCGCGGCCTTCGAAAGCCGTGTCGCCCAGCTCGAAGGCGCGGCCCTGGACGCTCTCCACCAGCTCGTCGCTTGCAGCTCGGAAACCCACGACGTCGCTGGCGTCAATCGCTGCGGGAAGATCACCGCCCGCCTCTTCGAATCGCTCGGCTTCGATCCGGAATTCGTGGCCGATCCCGACCAGCAGCGAGGCGACCACCTGCTGCTCACCCGCCGGGCGGCCGGGCGACCCCGGGTGCTGCTGGTCTCTCATCTCGACACGGTCTACTCCCGCCGCGAAGTCGAGCGCCGGCACTTCGTCTGGCGGGAGGAAGGCCCGAGAATCTACGGACCGGGTGTGATCGACATCAAGGGCGGCACGGTGCTGATGTACCTGGTGCTGGCGACGATGGCGGCGGAGGCTCCCGACTGGCTCGACGCAGCGGAGTGGGTCCTGGCCTTCAACGCCGAGGAGGAAACCGGATCGGCGGACTTCCCTCCACTCGTCCGCCGTGCGGCACGACCCACCCCCCTTGCCTGCCTGGTGTTCGAGCACGGGCACGTGCGGGGCGAGCGGCACTCGAGTCTGACCATCTCGCGCCGCGGCGCGGCCCGCTTTCGGATCGAGGTGCAGGGCCGCGCCGCCCACTCGGGCTCGGGGCACGGCCGAGGCGCCAGCGCCGTACTCGAAATGGCCCGCCTGATCGAGGCCCTCGAGGCGATGAGTGATCCCGCGCAGCACCTGACAGTCAACGTCGGTCGTATCGAAGGGGGCTCGGCGATCAACACCGTCCCGGAGCGGGCGGTAGCCCTGGTCGACCTGAGAGCCGACGAGCCGCCGATTTACGAGCGAGCGGTCGAGCGCATCCTGGCCCTGGCGGGAGAAGGCACGGTTCGGGCCCGCGATGACGGCTTCGCCTGCTCGATCCGCGTCAGCCGGCTCCCCGGCTATCCCCCGTGGCCCGCCAACCCGGGTTCGAGGCGACTGGCTGCCATCTGGGAGGAGGCCGCCCGCAGCCGGGGTCATGTCTTGCTGGCCGAGCACCGCCTCGGCGCCAGCGACGGCTGCCACCTGTGGGACCTGGCGCCGACTCTCGATGGCCTGGGCCCGCTGGGCGACGACATTCACTGCGCAACCGACGACCCGGCCCACGGACAGCGCCAGGAATCTCTTCTGCGAAGCTCTCTGATCGACCGCGCGCTGATCCATCTCGAGGCGCTCGGCGCACTGCTCACGGGTGCCGAATCACCTCGACAGGGCGCTGACATCCGGCCCCATTGACCTTTCCGCCCTTCCCTCGTACTTTCACGCCAACGAGGAAAGGAGCCCTCCAGTGTCCACGACACCCAGGACAGCCTCTGCCGAGCCCCGGCATCGGCTCGGGCGGCATTCCGCTCTGACCGCCATCGAGCGCTGGCTGATCGAGCGCCTGCTGGCCGCCAAGCACAGCCCACCGATTCGCGTACTGGCCTGGTCCGGGCAGGAATTCGGCGCCCGCCGCGACCAGGCGGTCGCGACACTGCTGATTCGCGATCGGCGCAGCCTGTGGTCGATGGTGCTCAGCCCCGAGCTGGGTTTCGGCGAGGCTTACTCTCGCGGCGGTATCGAAGTCGAGGGCTCGCTGGTCGAGCTGCTCGAGGCGGTTTACCGCGCGGTGGGGGCCGACCGCGGCATCGAGCACAAGCTCGCGGGCCTGCGTGCCCGCCTGCGTCACGCCAACAGCCTCGGTGGCTCGAAGGCGAACATCCATCATCATTACGACCTGGGCAACGAGTTTTATTCCTGGTGGCTCGACGAGCGCATGCTCTACACCTGCGCCTACTTTCCCACCCCGGAAGTCAGCCTGGAACAGGCCCAGTTGGCCAAGATGGACCTCGTGGCGCGCAAGCTGCAACTCCAGCCGGGCGAGCGGGTGGTCGAAGCCGGCTGCGGCTGGGGTGCACTGGCGATGCATCTGGCCGAGCACTACGGCGCGCACGTCCGGGCCTTCAACATCTCCAGCGAACAGATCCGCTGGGCCCGACAGATGGCGCGGCGGCGCGGCCTCGATGAGCGTGTCGAATTCGTCGAAGACGACTACCGCAACATGAGCGGCACGTATGATGTCTTCGTCTCGGTGGGAATGCTCGAACACGTGGGGCGTGATCACTACCCGGATCTCGGCAGCGTGGTCAACCGGGTGCTGACCCCCCAGGGCCGCGGGCTGGTGCATACCATCGGTCGGGTCCAGCCGCGCCCGCTCAATCCCTGGATCGAAAAGCACATCTTCCCCGGAGCCTACCCGCCGACCCTCAGGGAAATGATGGACCTGTTCGAGCCTTTCGATCTGCCCGTACTCGACGTGGAAAACCTGCGCGCCCACTACGCACTGACCCTCGAACACTGGCTGGCTCGCTACGAGCGGTCGATCGACAGGGTGCGCCAGCGCTATGACGAGAACTTCGTCCGGGCCTGGAGGCTGTATCTCAGCGGCTCGATCGCCTCTTTCCGGTCGGGGCACTTGCAGCTCTTCCAGGTTCTGTTCGGGCGTCACGATTACCGGGAAACCTGGACCCGCCAGGCGTTCTACCGGCATCCGGCTTGAGCTTCGAGCGTGCCGACGGCCAACCCCGTGCCTGCTGATCGCTGTGACGTGCTGATCGTCGGCGGAGGACCGGCCGGTTCGTCCTGTGCCCGGGGGCTGGCGGGCCACGGTCTCGACGTGCGCCTGCTCGACCGGGCGGAATTCCCCCGCGACAAGATCTGCGCCGGATGGGTCACCCCCCAGGTGATGCAGACCCTCGCCATCGATCCCGAGAGCTACGGCCGGAGCCGAGTCTGCCAGCCGATCACCGGTTTTCGGGTGGGAGTGATCGGCCGGCGCATCGCGGAAGTCGAATGCGGGGCCACGGTCAGCTTCGGTATTCGCCGCTGCGAGTTCGACGACTTCCTGCTCCGTCGTTGCGGCGCCCGCCTGCGCCTCGGCCAGCGCCTCGAAAGCCTCGAACGCCGGGAGAAAGGCTGGCTGGTCAACGGCCGGCTCCACACTCCCATCCTGGTCGGTGCGGGGGGGCACTTCTGCCCCGTGGCCCGACACATGGCGACACCCCTCCGCCCCCGGGAGATTCCCGTCGCGGCCAAGGAGGTGGAGTTCCTTCTCGACCCCGAGCAGGCTGAGCACTGCCCGGCTTCGGGCAACCGACCCGAACTCTATTTCACCGAGGATCTCAAGGGCTACGGCTGGATCGTCCGCAAGGGTCAGTGGCTGAACGTGGGACTCGGACGCCAGGACCCGGACAACTTCCCGGCCGCCCTGGAGCGCTTCCTCGATTACCTGCAGGCCGAGGGACGGCTTCCACCACGGACCTCCCGCCGTCTCAAGGGCCATGCCTATTTGCTCTACGAGTGGGCGCCGCGGCCGCTGTACCGCGACGGCGCGCTGCTGGTGGGTGACGCCGCCGGGCTGGCCTACCTGCGCAGCGGCGAGGGTATCCGGCCTGCGGTGGAATCCGGTCTGCTCGCAGCCGAGGCGATCGTCGCCAGCGGGGGCGACGCCGCGCGGGCCGGCCGACTCTATCGCAGCGCCATGGTGGAACGCTTCGGGCCCCGTCACCCGGCCCCGCCTCGCCCACTGACCGATCTGCTGCCGCTGGCCTGGCGCCCGGCCCTGGCCGGCGCAGTGCTCGGCCATCCCCGCTTCGCCCGCAAGGTGATGATCGACCGCTGGTTCCTCCAGCGACACCAGCCGGCGCTGGAACCCGTTCGGGCAGCTCGTCTTCCCGATCCCGACCTCTGACCGGCGGGGGCGGGTTTTCGACTCGATCAGGGCTCCCGATCTCCCCCGGGATTCCGGCACCGCCGCGCCGAGTCAGCCCATCGACCATCCGCGCCACGGACCTTCCAGGCCACGGACCAGGCCGACGACCTCGAAGCGCTTGCCGCCGCCTCCGGGAAGGATCAGGGCACGGGCTGCGAGGCGCTCGGCCGTGGCCGAGGGATCCTCATCGCCGTCTCCGGGAGCCGCCAGATCCTCGATCAGGCCCAGCGCCATCAGAAAACGGTCCTGCCAGGTGCGGCCGACGACGGTGAAGCCGGCCTCCCGTGCGGCGGCTTCCAGGTGATCCCAGTTGACGTGGGCGGTCAGGTCCTGCCGGCCGGGCCGCGCCAGCAGGTCGGTGACCACCCGGTGTCGATGGTAGCCCACCGCTGTACCCTCCCGATGGGCCCGGTCACCGAGAATCGCGGCCGGCAGGCCGTAGTCCACGATCACCGCCCCGCCCCGGGGCAGAATCCGCGACAGGTGCTCGAAGATCTCGGCCAGGCCGGCACAGACCTCGGCACGGTCCCCATCCCGGGGTGCCAGAGCATGGGTCTCGACCAGCTCTGCGACGATCTCGTCGGCCTCGGGCCCCGGAGCCAGTTCCAGCTCCCCGCTCGATGAGGCCACGACCCCCACCTCCCGCACGACTCCGTCACGGCGCTCGACCAGGTGCACGGGCAGGGCATCGAAGAACTCGTTGGCCACCACCACGCCCTCCGCGGCGGGCACGTCCACGAGGCTCTCCGACCACACCAGGGGCACGCGCCGAGCCCACGATGCCAGGCGCTCGTGCTGAACCCTTCTGAGCGCTGGGCTGATCTCGACCAGGACCATCTTCTCGAGGGCAGCGAGGCTTTCCGGCGCGTGGCAGGCGAGTCCATCGAGCAGATCCGCGGCCAGCAGGCCCCGGCCCGGGCCCAGTTCGACCAGCCGCCACGATCCGCCCCCGAGACGCTGATGAATCTCGGCTGCCTGTACGGCCAGCCGGCGGCCGAAGGCCGGAGCCACGTCGGGGGAGGTGGAAAAATCACCGCGGCGCCCGGTGACCATCTCCGGGCGGGTGTAGTAACCGTCGGTGGGGTGGTAGAGCGCGAGTTCCATGAAAGCGCGGAACGAGATCCAGCCCTCCCGCTCCACGCGGCGGCGAATGACGGCTTCGACGGAAACCGGGCTCGGCCGGGTCAAGCGCTCAGACGCGGCGGAAGCGCCGGGCAGCCAGCTCCGGATGGGCCGGCAGAGTCTTGCGGGGATAGGCCGGCGCAGCGTAGGTCAGCGGATTCTGTGCCGTCTTGCCGGTCGGAGCGATCTCCACCGGCTCGGCGCCGCCCCGATCTTCGCTCGCCTTCCAGCGATCGAGAGCCGAGGGCTCACCGGCCATGATCTTGCGCTGGAGCATGATCAGCGCGTCGATCAGCGCCTCCGGGCGCGGCGGGCAGCCGGAGATGTAGAGATCGACTGGAATCAGCTCGTCGACCCCCTGGACGGTGGAGTAGGAGTTCATCATGCCGCCCGAAGAGGCGCAGGCGCCCACCGCCACGGCCCACTTGGGCTCGGGCATCTGGGAGTAGAGCTTGCGCACGGCGGGGGCCATCTTCTTGCTGACGGTGCCCGAAACCAGCATCAGGTCGGCCTGGCGGGGCGAGAAACGCAGCGCCTCGGCGCCGAAACGGGCCACGTCGTAGCGTGAGGCCACCATCGCCATCATCTCGATCGCGCAGCAAGCCAGGCCCATGGGGAACGGCCACAGGGAGTTCTTGCGTCCCCAATCGACCATCGCGGACAGACGGGTGGTGAAGACCCCGTCATCGGGCTTTTTGATGATGTGGGGATTGACGTAAGCCTTCATAGGCCGCCGATCCTAGGCTCCCCGCCCCGTGGTGTCAAACGCCTCCGTAAGCCGCCCCGAATCAGAGGCTGACGTCCTCGCCGAGCTGCTCGCGCAGGTACACCGCCAGCTTCTTCTTCAGCTTGTTCTCGGCCTGGCGCATGGCCTCCCGGGTGACACCGAAGCGGTTGCCCAGCTCTTGCAGGGTCACCGGCTCGTCCGCCGCCAGGCGCAGCTCGATCAGGGCGCGATCCCGCGGGCCGACGGTCTTCTTGAACGCCTCGAGGGCCCGATCGACCTTCTCGCGCAGTTCCGCGACGGAAACCTGTTCCTCGACCGAAACCTGCTCGGCGGGAAGAACCTCGGCAAAGGTGCGACGGGAGTCCTCACCGAGGGGCGCGTCGACGGAGACGTCCCGGGAGGACAGGGCCTTGTCGACCTCCACCACGTCTTCCTCGCTGACTCCAAAGCGCTCGGCCAGCAGCTTGGGCGTGGCCTGGATCCCCTCGGCGGCCAGCTTGCGCTGCTCCTTGCGCAGGTTGTAGAGCAGCTTGCGCCGGGCGTTGGTGGTGCCGACCCGCACCAGGCGGTGATTGTCCAGCAGGTACTTGAGCATGTAGGCCTTGATCCACCAGGCAGCGTAGGTGGAAAACCGCACCTTCTGCTCCGGATCGTAGCGTTTGAGAGCCTCCATCAGTCCGATGTTGCCTTCCTGAATCAGGTCCCAGACGTTGCGAAACGCCCGGCGGTACATCAGCGCCAGCTTGACCACCAACCTGAGATTGGCCGTGATCAGACGGCGCGCAGCCTCGGTGTCACCCCGATCCCGGTACTGGCGGGCCAGCTCCTGCTCGACGCCCGGATCGAGTTCTTCCGCCTGACGCACTTGCTGGATGTAGCGGGCGAGGGGGTCGATGCTGACCGGCAGTCGCTCACGGGAGACGGGCACCAGCGCCGTGCTCGCCTCGGGCTGGGCTGCTTGCTCGTCGATCAGCTCCTCGGCGACAGCCTCGAACTCCTCGCCATCGACCGGCGCGCCGAGGGAATCGTCGGGGGGCAGGGGGCCACTGCTCATGGCTCGATCAGCGCCTCACCGCAGATGGCGCGGAAGTTGCAACGCCGACAGCGCCAGGCAGCGGGAGCAGCTTCGAAGTTGTGCTCTCCAGCAATGTCCTGGGAGGGATCATCGAGCAACGAGAGCATGCTGCGAATCGAGGCCGCGATCTTCTCGTTGGCCTGCCCGATGGCCCCCTCGTCGATGCTGCACCACTTCTCCGGACTGGGCAGGCGCAGATAGACCTCGCGCACGGCGAGCTTGTCGAGGGGCGCGTCCCAGGCCCGATGGGCATAGGAGGCGTAGCCGGTCATCTGCAGCGGGTTGTCGTCGTTGATTCGACGTCCGGTCTTCCAGTCCAGAATGTGCACCCGTCCCTTGTCGTCCCGGAAAGCCAGGTCGATCTTGACCCACACGCCGACGCCGTGGAAATCCCACTTCTGCAGGTCCTCGAGGGCAAGCAGGGCGCTGGCCTCCAGGCCGCGAACCTGCTCGAGGTACTCCAGGCGCGCGAAGTCGCGCACCATCGCCTCGGCGTCGGCGGCCGCCTGCTTCCACTCCTGGGGTGAGGGCACCGGACCGTACTCGTGCTCGTGGAAGCGAACGCGCCCCTTGAAGTTGCGTTCCTTGCGAGCCAGGTCGTCGCGACTGTCGACGTAGTCTCGCCGCATGCCGTCGAGCATCGTCGCCACGGCGGCTTCCACGTCGGTGGTCGTACCTCGCCGGGCAGCCCGGAGCAGGCGCTCGATGGTGTCGTGCACCTGGGATCCGACCCACATCGGCACGGTGGTCATCGAACGCAGGCGGCGGGCCTCCGACGAGCGGGCGGGATCGGCGGCCGAGACCTTGCCCAACGCCAGGTAGTAGTGGAAAAAATAGGCCCTGCGACAATTCTCGAACGTGCCGTGACGGGAAGCGGACCAGGAAAAATCCTTGGGAACCTGCTCAAACACTTCCGGCTCCTTCCTCCCAGCGGCCGAGCAGGGCCACGAGGGGATCATCGGCGGGCAGCAGGGGAAGCCGCCCCATCTCCGAGGGAGTGAACCACCCCACCTCGGCCACTTCCAGCGCGCGGGGCTCACCCTCGACGATGACGGCCTCGAGAAAGTGCAACCGCACCCGACGCTCAGGATACTCGTGCTCGAGGCAGCAGATCTCTCCACCGGCCCGCACCATCGAACCCACCTCCTCGGCCACTTCCCGCTCGACGGCCTCGGCCGGGCTCTCGCCAGCCTCCACCTTGCCCCCCGGAAACTCCCAGAAACCGGCCATGTGCGAACCCGGAAGGCGCCGCGTGAGCAGGTAGGCACGACCCCGACGAATCACCGCCGCCGCCACGATGATGGTCTCGTTCCGCTCCACGCCGCCCCCGATCAGGAGACGATGGTAGCCACAGCCTCAGACCGCTGCCACTTCCCCCGTCGACCCCGATGGCCGGCGTAACCGCAGAACGGAAAGCAATTTCCGTCCTCCAGAGAAGAATTTATGGCCTGCGTGAAGGGTTCCCCGTACCTTTGGGGGCACCTGGCGCGACACCGGCGTCGTGCCGACAACGGCCAAGGAGCCTCGATGCCGACTCATGTGATCCTTCAGCCCGACCCCTATCTGGTTCCGGCACTCCTCCTCCTGACAGGGCTGGCGGGTCTCCTCCTGGCATCGATCCGAGGCCGCAGTGCCGCAACCCGGCGGCGTATGGTACGCGCCACCTGGGCCCTGCTGGCGGTGATCGCCATGGTGGCCTCGGCTACCATGGCGTTCCACCGCTCCCAGCTCTTCTGGGAGATCACCTGGCAGGAGCAGAGCAGCACCCTGGTGCTCGACCGTCCCCTCCCCCTCGGTCAGGTGCGGCTCGACCGCTCCGAGGTGATGAGTGTCACCGAGTTCAGCGCTGTCGAGCGCAGCGTGACCGGCAAGCGCCGAGCGGTTCGCTTCCAGGTGCGCACCAAGGACGGCGAGAGCTACTGGAGCGCGCCGCTCTATGGACAGAGCGCGGTGGACACCACACGCCTGGCACTGCTTAACGCGACCCGCGGCCGCCTGCAGCGCTTCCTCGTCGGGCTCCCGCCGAATCGCTGACTTCCCGGAGCAGCGTCACTCCTCTCGCCGCTCGAGCAGCTTGCGCGCGGCCTTGGCCTCTCCCGAGGAGGGCGCGAGAGAGATCGCCTTGCGCAGATGCTCGGCGGCCAGTTCTCGGCGACCGAGCCCGAGCAGCAGAGCGCCGTACTGGTAGTGGGCCTTGACGTAGCGTGGATTGATCTTGAGCGCCGCCCGGAGTCCGCTGAGAGCCTCGTTGGTCAACCGCGCCCGCTCCCGCGGATCGCGCGCCTGCCGGGCGCGCCGAAGCTGGACCAGAGCCAGGTTGTACCTTGCCGTGGCATAACGGGGAACCTGTCGGAGAGCGCCCGCGAGCGCCTCGCTGGCCTCCTCCAGCCGGCCAAGGCGGATATAGGCCGAACCCAGGTTGTTGTAGGCCTTCGAGCGTCCCTCGGCATCGTCGTACTGCTCGAGGGCCAGCTTGTACTCCTCGATCGCCTTCTCCGTGTAGTCCATCTCGTTGTAGGTCAGGCCCAGGTGCAGGTGAGGCAATCCCTCGCCCGGAGCCTTGAGCACCGCGTCCTGCCAGAAGGCCAGATTGTTCTGCCAGACCTTCTCTCGCTCGACGGTGGCATAGGCCATCGGAACCCCCACCACCAGGCACCCCACCAGTACGACGGCCATCGCGGGCACCGGGTGCCGGGCCAGTGGCGTGAGTGAAACGAGTCGAGCGGCGAGCAGGGTGATCAGCAGACACAGTCCCACGCTCGGCGCGTAGAGATAACGCTCGGCGAGGGGAGTCTCGGAGATCCTGTAGGCCACGATCGCCAGCGAAGGCGCCAGCAGGGCCAGAAAAAAGCCCACGGCGGCAAGCTCACCGAGCGCCGAACCGCGACGGGCATACCAGGCCAGTCCGGCCGCGGCAGCAACGATCAGCACCCCACAGACCGTCCACCAACCACCCGGCACCAGCGTGATGAAGGCGGACTGGGGAGCCGGCCAGAAGAACTTCTTGAAGTACCAGCCGACCGCGCCGAAGAGCGCGCCGATCGAGGCTCCCGAATCCCGGAGATGTCCCGAATCTAGGGCTTTCGAGCGCAGCATGAAGTACAGGCCGGTGGCCACGGCAAGCGCCAGCCATCGCGGCCAGAACAGCGTGAGCAAGCCGGTGGGGGTGGGGGCCGACCCTTTCTTGCGCGCCAGGCGGCGGCGCTCGGCTCGGCTCGAGCCCTCGGCGGGCCGGGCCTCGCGTTCCGGCCGAGGCAGCAACATATCGAGCACCGGCAGCAAGAGCAGCAGACCTACGCCAGTTTCCTTGCAGAGCATGGCAGCCAGCGCAAAACCACCGACGGCCACCGCGTCGGCCCAGTGTCCCCGGCGGCGATGCCGGAGCCAGGTCAGCATGGTCGCAATGGCGAAGATCGTGCACAACACGTCGGCGCGCCCCGCCATCCAGGAAACGCATTCGACGTGAATCGGGTGCACCGCGAACAACAGGCTCCCGCCCAACGCGGCGGCCAGCCCCATTGACTCCGAGAGCCCCGAAAGCCGGGCGAAGTGAAGGCCCAGGAGGAGGACCAGCACGCTGGCCAGAGCGTGATAGAAGATCACCGAAGCGTGGTAGACCCGCTGCCGAGCCTGGTCCCGCTGCTCGAGGGGCCAGAAGCGCTGGGCGATCGCCTCGTCGATCTGATAGCTGACGACTCCCAGTGGGCGATAGTAGTGGGTTCCGAACTGAGGAATGCTCTTGGGGGGCGTGAAGACGTTGGAAAGAGAATCGAAATAGGGCAACTGGCGCTGAAAGACGATTGGATCGTCCCAGATGAACTCGTTGTCGAACGAGGGCCAGAACACCGCGACAGCGACGAGGGCCACGAGCAAGCCTGCCAGAGCAACGACCAGAGTGCGGTTCACGGATGGGATCTCCTCGTACTGAGCCGACGGCCTTGGCCCGACGGCATGGCCGCGTGGCGGGTTCGCGTCACGATACGCGGCAACAGGCGCCCATAGAGTACGTCCTCGGAGCCCCGCGAGAAAGTCCCGCGGATCGGCGCCAGGGGTTCCGCCTCAGGAGCCCGCGGCGGGCGCAGGCTCCGCCCCGGACCCGTATCGAGAGCCTTGGGGCGCAGGGATCCTCAGATTGTGTGGGGTGTGGTACAACGGGTGACGGTCGGTTTCTCCTTATTTAGCCGAGGTTAGCTGACCAGGGAGGCTCACCGGGGGCCATTGCCCGGAGAGCCTCCCGCCTCTTCAGCCGAAACCGCGTAACTCCGCCCAGGGAAAGGGCTCTGGCAGGGTCGCCAGATCGCGCATCATCACCTCCACGAGGTGACGGATGGTGAGTGTCGGGTCTTTGGGCCGCCGGGGCCGCTTGAGGCGGCGGTAGACGAAGAGCTGGAGGAGGTTGAAGACGAGCGCCCACAGCAGAAGAGTGGCGATCACCGCATTGCCGGTGTGGCGGTAGACGTGGCCAAGATTCCAGTGCTGGATCCACTGGTTGAAGGCAGTGTTTTCGATGTGCCACCGCGAGCGGACAATCCTCAGGCCTGTCCGCAGGCTCACCTTCTGAGCCTGCTTGCCGACGACCCCGTAGCACCAGGTCTTCTGCTCTCCAGTGCGCTGGCTGGTGACCTCTGCCCGGATGACCCGGACGGTGCCGCGGTAAGTTTCGAGAGTGCTCAGATCCGGTGCATCCCAGCACGCGATCTGCTCGTTCTTGTCGGGGTCTTCCCATTCACGGCACGGGTCCTGGCCTTTCCAGGAAACCAGGGCGTCCCGAAGCGGCTCGTTGTCGTCCTTTTTCAGGACGATGAAGCCACCGTAGTCGTAGTCGGCCAACTGGGTCATGATCGGGCCGTTGGCGTAGAGAGCATCGAGGACGAAAGCATCGATGAAGCGGCCGTAGCTCTCGTGCAAGCGATCGATCAGACGCTTGGCGGCGGTCAGCTCTCCTTCGTGGCCGGCGGGCTCGCCGGCCGCGCGTCGAGTTTCTTCGTTGCGCACGGGCTCGATGGCCAGGATGACATCCAGGGTCGGTCCGAGCAGCATGGCGACGACGGTACGGTGGTAGTACTGATCCACCTCGACGATCTCGCCACCACATTGCTTGACCTTGATCTTGCGGACGAGGCAGTGATCGCAATGACGATGGTAGGAAGCAAACGGCTCCCAGCCATCGATAGCCACACAGCGTAGCGTGCCGTAGGATCCCTCTCGAAAGGCCTTGTTGCGCTCGGCGCGGAAGACGAGGGTCTCGAGCGCGCGGTCCAGTCCTTCCAGGTCCAGCTTGTCCAGGACATTGGAGACGACCTCAGCGCTGAAGAGCTTGGCATCCTGCCGGGGCTTGCGGCCCAGCATTTTCTGGAAATCCGGCTCTTTCAGATCGCCCTCGAGGGCATTGATGCTCGGCAGACGCAGCAGGGCGGCATGGACGAGCCCGTTGGCGACATCGAAAGTCGGAATCTGCGGATTGCGGCGGCCGTCGGAGAGAGAGCCCAGCAGCTCCGGCAGCCCCAGGACCCGACAGGCGTACTTCTCGAACTGATGAAGCCTGGCTCGACTCTTGTGGATCCAGTCGGGCAGAGCGGATGCGCAGGTCGCGCGCCGGTGGACCTCGTCCTTTTCCTGGCAGCACCGCTTGTATTTTCGGCCACTGCCACAATCACAGAGCTGATTGCGAGCGAGACGACGGCATCCGGAGCGACTCGTAGCCTGAGCGTCGGATGCGCCCATCGCTCAGCGGCGCTTCCCGCGGCTCTTGTCAGGTGGTCCCACCCGCAGAGCCTCGACCAAGGCGTCCAACAGCGCAGCCCCCTCACTAGCCAGCTTGAGCAACTCGGCGCGGGCCTGCCTGATCCTTCGGTAGCGATCGACGGCCGCGCACACCCGATCCAACTCGTCGGGCCTGATGTGGGTGCTT
>JALTMS010000412.1 GCA_027001345.1 Acidobacteriota bacterium
CGAGCGGGAGCGTAGCGAGCGCTTCGACCACCTGCTCCGCGATCGCCCGGGTGGCGTGATCGCCACCCGCGCCGACAACCCCCTCGATCTACCGGCAACCGACCCCCTGCGGGGCGCCTGGCAGGAAGTGCTGGACGAACTCGGCGGCCGCTGGACGGCCGCCATCGACGTCCGCACGGGCCTGCCGACCCTCGCCTGGGGCGCAGGCGTGAACTGGATGCCAGCCCGGCAGGACGGAGATTCCGCCGGCACGCTCGAGCGACTCGAAGCCCGGGCCCGGGCCTTCATCGCCGAGCATCCGGTGGTCTTCCGCTCGCTGGGCGCCGAGCTGGTGCTGGATGCCGAGGCTTCCGGTCCCGTGGGCGCCGACACCTGGCAGATCACCTTCCGCCAGGCGGTCGGTGGCGTACGAGTCGAGGGCGCGCGTCTCGACTTCCAGCTCAGCCACGGCGCGTTGGTGGCTTTCGGCGCCTCGCGCCTGGCCCCGATCGACGCCAGCCCCCAGCCGACTCTCGACGTGGACGCGGCGCGAGAGCGCCTCGACGCCTACCTCGGCTCGGGAACGATCGCCACCCTGACCGCGGTCGACCCGGGCACCCTGCTCTTCGTCCCCCTCGATGCTGCCGGCCGGTCCCAGCGCTGGACCGGCGCGATCGGAACGGGCCTCACTCACCGGCTGATCTGGCGCTTCGTGCTAGTCGATCCCGGCGCCAGCCCCCTGTGGGTCGGCGAAGTCGATGCCCACAGCGGCGCGATCCTGGCCTTCTACGACGACACCCGCTATGGCCGGGTGCGCGGCGGCATCTTTCCCATCTCCGATGACGGGATCTGCCCGAGCGGCTGCGAGCAGCCGGAGTATCCGATGCCCTTCGTCGATGTCAGCATCGACGGAGGGCCCTCCACGCCGACAGGCGACTATGGCCTGTTCACCTGCGATGACGCGGCCTCGAGCGCCAGTACCACGCTGGCCGGCACCTACGTGCGGGTGCAGGACAATTGCGGGGCGATTTCCGAAAGTATGGGCTGCGATTCGGCGCTCGATCTGCGGGTCAGCGGCGGAACCGACTGCGTGGTGCCGGACGGCTCGTCGGCGGGCAATACGCACGCCTCCCGCTCGTCCTTCTTCCATCTCAATCGCTCGATGCAGAAAGGTCGAGCCTGGCTGCCGGACAACGAGTGGCTGAAGAATCAGCTCACCGACAACGTCAACATCAACAACACCTGCAATGCCTTCTGGAACGGCACGGTCAACTTTTACCGCTCGGGAGGCGGCTGCCGGAATACGGGCGAGATCATGGGTGTCTTCGTCCACGAGTGGGGCCACGGCCTGGACCAGAACGACGGTGGTGGCTACGACAACCCCTCCGAGGCCTACGCCGACATCGTCGCCTTCTTCGAAACCCGCGAATCGTGCATCGGTCGCGGCTTTTACACCAGCAAGAACTGCTCGGGCTACGGCGACACCTGCCTCGATTGCACGGGGATCCGCGATCAGGACTGGGACAAGCGCAGCCTGCACACTCCGGCCACGCCTTCCGGATTCCTCACCGACAACTGTGGGGGCGGGGGCGGTCCTTGCGGCAAGGAGGTCCACTGCGAGGGCTACGTACCCGGCGAAGCCGTATGGGATCTGGCCACCCGGGATCTGCCGGCGATGGGCCTCGACGCCTCCACGTCGTGGCAAATCGCAGAGCGGCTGTTCTATCTCTCCCGGGACGGCTCCGGCGGCGATGCCTACAACTGCTCACTACCCGACTCCGACGGCTGTGGGGCGGGATCATGGTTCCACAAGATGCGGCTGGTGGACGATGACGACGGCGATCTGAACAACGGCACGCCCCACGCCGCGGCGATCTACGCCGCCTTCGCCCGCCACGACATTGCTTGCGGTGCGGCGGAGGATCCCTCGAACCAGAATTCCGCTGCCTGCCCGACCCTGGCCGCACCCCAGATCTCGGCCAAGGGCTTGAGCGAGTCGGTGGAGTTGAGCTGGGACGAGGTCGCAGGTGCTGCGAGCTACGAGATTCTGCGCAACGAGCTGGGCTGCGAGCGGGGACAGATCATCGTCGGCAACGCGACAGCCCCGACCTCCGGCTACCTCGACGAGGGGCTGGCCAACGACTTCACGGTCTACTACCGGGTTCAGGCCGTGGGAGCCAACGAGGCCTGTCTGTCGCCGGTCTCGAATTGCGTGGCCATCGCCCCCCAGCCCCGTGCGGGAAGTGTGCGCATCGAGGCTTCGACCTATTCCTGCTCCGACCTGGTGACCATGCGGCTGATCGACGCCGACCTGAATCTCGACTCGGCGGTGGCCGACACAGTCGTCCTGCCGGTAACCAGCAGCAGTGAAATCGACGCCGAGCAGGTGCTGTTCACCGAAACCGGACCTGACACATCCAAATTCAGCGCATCGATCGCGACCGCCAGCGGCCCGCCGGCCGCCGACGGCACCTTGCAGGTGCGCGACGGCGACGTGATCACCGTCAGCTACTTCGACGAAGACGATGGCAGTGGCGTCTCGCGGCGGGTGTTCTCCACCGCCCTGGCCGACTGCGCCACGCCGGTGCTGCGCAACTTGCGCATCGAAGAGATCACCGATCAGCGCCTGACCGTTCGCTGGCAGACCGACGAGCCGGCGGATACGGTCGTCGAGTGGGGCCTCGGCCCCGATCTCGGGCAGACGATCAGCGACCCGACCCTGGTCACCGAACACCAGGTGCTGCTCAATCACCTCGACCTGTGTCAGGCGCTCTACCTGCGCGCTTCGAGTACCGACGCCTTCGGCAACCACGCTTCCTCTCCCGCCGGCGCCTCCCACGAGGCGAGCACCTGGGATATCCCCGGCCTCTACTACCGGGAAACCTTCGAAAACGGCGCGAACGACTGGACCCTCGAAGGTGAGTGGGAAAGCGGCGTGCCCCAGGGGCTGGGTGGATCGACGGGTCTGCCGGATCCGACGGCGGCCTACAACAACGATGCGGTGCTGGGCAACGATCTCAGCGGCCAGGGGCTGATGCCGGGGGACTACGAGGCATCGAGCACCGAGAACGCCACATCCCCGACCCAGGATGCGACGAGCTGGACCCATACCAAGCTGATCGTCTACCGCCAGCTCAACGTGGACGATGCGGATACCGCGGCCATCCTGGTAGTGGCCGGCGGCGAGCAGGAGGTCTACTCGAACCAGGGCCAGGAGATCCTCGAAAGCGACTACAGCAAGATGAGCCTCGACCTGAGCAGCTACTTCGATGGCCAGCCCGCCGCGGCGCTGCGTTTCCGGCTGCTGGCCACCGCCGAACGTCGCCTGCCCGACGGGCAGGTCTTCGACGGTGAGTACTCGGGGTGGAACATCGACGACGTGATCCTCAAGGACGGCAGCCAGCCGGACTACGCAGCCTGCGGCGGCTGCGCGACACCGCCGGCCTTCCGCGGAGCCCTGGCCGCCAGCGACGACGATGCCTGCGCAGCCAGCGGCGTGACGGTGAGCTGGGATGCGGCCCTCGCCTGGGGCAGTGGCAGCAGCGGCAGCTACAACGTTTACCGTGGCCAGACGCCCGACTTCACGCCCGACCCGTCCAACCGCATCGCCACCGGAGTCGCTGGCACCAGCTATCACGACGGCGCGGCACCGACGGACACCACCGTCTACTACATCGTGCGGGCGGTCAACGACGAGTCCTGCACAGCAGACGGGGGCCTGGAGGACGACAACCTCGAAGCCGTGGCCGTCAGCGAGACCACCAGCCGCCAGGCACCGGGCGCGATCGCTGACCTGACGCTCACACTGGTCAACCACGATCACGTACGCCTGGCCTGGAGCGCAGTGGCCGGAGAGGACAGCGCACGGATCTACCGCTCGACCTCTCCCCTGCCCGGCGACTTCAGCCGCTACGA
>JALTMS010000413.1 GCA_027001345.1 Acidobacteriota bacterium
TCGGCGAGCTGCGCGCCCTGCTCGGCCGGGATCCGAGCGAGCCCTACCTGGGCGCCGTCGAGCGACTCTATGCCGGCCCCGCCGCCGAGGGCCCCGACCTGCAGCGGATGCGCAGCGTGCTGCTCGAGACCTTCCTGGCAGCCAATATCCTCTCTTTCGCCGACTCGGTGTCGATGGACTCCTCGGCCGAACTCCGCCTGCCCTACCTCGACCGGGATCTGGTGGAGTACGCCCTGACGGTTCCCCGGGATCTGCTGATCAGCCGCTGGCCGGGTCACGCCAACACCAAGCTGCTGCTGCGCTACTGGTCGGCGGGGCGGCTCGACCCGGAAATCACCCGGCGCAAGAAGCGCACCTTCAACTACGGCAGTCTGCGCGTCGCCCTGAGTCGGCCGGCCGAGCGGCAGCGGCTGCTCGAGCTGCTCGAGGGTTCGCCGACGGTCGCCCGGGCGCTGCCGGGCCTCGGTGCCTTCGTGCGCCACGACCCGGAGTTCTTCCACGGGCCCCGGGAGGGAACCCTCTGGGCGTTGCTCGCCCTTTGCTGCTGGCAGCGCGGACTGGAACGGGCCGCCGGCAGGTAGCCCGCCTATACTGCCCAGCCGGGAGGACGACCCAGGTCATGCCGAGCAGAGCGCGCCCGCCCCGAGCCGTGGTTCTCGTCTTCGCCCTGATCGCCGCCAGCGTGGCCCTTCAGGGCTGGCGAGCCCTGTGGGAGCCGGACGAAGGGCGCTACGTGCAGGTCGCCCTGCAGATGCTGCGCTCGGGAGACTGGCTGCACCCCGCCCTGCATCCCGATCAACCCCACTACACCAAGCCGCCGATGACCTACTGGGCGATCGCCACCTCGCTGAGCCTCTTCGGCCGCCACGAGTGGGCCGCACGCCTGCCGGCCAACCTGGCCTTCCTGCTGACCGCTGGCCTGGTGGGCCTGATCGCGCGACGTCTCGGCGGAGTGGGCTGGAGGGCCGCCCTGGTCTTCGGCACCTGCCTGCTGCCCTTCCTGGCCCGCAACATCGTCACCACCGATTCCCTGCTCACCTTCTTCGAGACCGCGGGGATGGCCGGGCTGATCGCCGCGGCGACCGCGAACACCACCGACCGGCGACGGCTGTGGAGCCTGCTGGGCTGGCTGGCCTTCGGTCTGGCCTTCCTGACCAAGGGCCCGCCGGCCCTGCTCCCCCTGCTGGGCCTGGCGCTGTGGGCCGGCCTCGGACGACGTGGCTGGCAGTGGCTGATCGATCCCCTGGGGATGCTGGTCTTCCTCGCCACGGCCCTTTCCTGGTTCGCAGCGGTGATCATCGGCCAGCCCGCGCTGCTGAGTTATTTTTTCTGGGACGAGGTGGCTGCCCGGCTGCTCAGCGCCGGCCACGACCGCAACCCCCAGTGGTACGGCCCCTTCAAGGTCTACCTGCCGGCTCTGCTGCTCGGAGCCCTGCCCTGGACCTGGGTGATGCTGCGACGGGGCTGGGAGCTGAGTCGGGAGCTGGCTGCCAGGGGCTGGAGGCAGTGGATCCGACGGGACGACACCGACCTGCTGCTGCTGGCCTGGTTCCTGCTGCCGCTGCTGATCTTCTCCCTCAGCCGCTCCCGCCTGCACCTCTACGTCTTGCCCCTGATGGTGCCCGCGGCCCTGTGGATCGAACGGGCCCTGGGCGAGGCTTTTCCCGGACAACGAACCCGGGCCGCGCTGGTCGTCTGGACCGTGGGGCTGGCATCCCTGTTTGTCGTCGCCACGAGTCACGGCGGGGACCGGGACGATCGGCTGATGGCCCGCTGGGTCGCCGACACCGTTCCCTCGGAGGTGGAGGAACTGGTCTTTCTCGACGGCCCGCCGGCCTGGGGACTGTCGTTCTATCTCGACCTGCTGGTGCGCAAGGGGCCGGACCACGAGAAGGACCCCCGGGCCCTGGCCGAGTGGATCGCCAGCCTCGAGCAGCGCTCGCCCCTGCCTCGGGCCTGGATCGCCTCCCCGGTGCACCGACCTCTGCTGCCCGAGGCGGCGGCTGTGCTCGGCTGCCGCTCCGAGCCGCTGGGCACCTTCGGACGCTGGTCGGCTCACAGGCTCGTCTGCCCGCGGCCGTGAGCCGCTCAAGACAGGGCTCCGGAGACCGATGAGTCCCGTGGAGGACAAGCCATGGCCCTGTCTGCGACCAAGACCCACTGCGCGCTGCTACGGGAAGAGAAGATCGACGAGTTCAACGTGATGGCCAGGAGCCAGACACCGGACCTGGTCAACGCCAATCTGCGCAGCGTGGATCTGCGCCAGGCGCACCTCAAGCGAGCCGACCTGCGCGGCGCCTACCTGCGGGGCGCCGACCTGCGCGGCGTGGACCTCTCCGAAGCCCAGCTCGACGGCGCCTCCCTGCACCACGCCCAGGTCGGCGGGGTGCTCTTCCCGGCAAACCTCCCGGCCGAGGAAATCCGCCTGTCGGTGCAACTCGGCACGCGGATGAGGTGCCGGCCGGAAGAGTGAGCCGGACGAGCAGCCCCCCAGGAGACCTGCCCGTGCGGGGCCGGAGGGTGCCTGGATCTGCAACCCATCTTCGCCCTTCGGGCTACCCCGGACACTTCCACCGAAGATGAAAAGTGGAGCCGAGGGGGATCGAACCCCTGACCTCGTGACTGCCAGTCACGCGCTCTCCCAGCTGAGCTACGGCCCCATGAGAAGCCCGGCGAGCGACCGCCGGGACGCTGCATCCTAGCGGCAGCCCGGAGGGCTGTCAACGTTCTCGCGGCGAGACCCCTCAGAGATCCCGAATCCGCCGAATCACGGTCGATGCCGATGGCCGCAGAGCGACTGCTGCTTCGGGTCGAGTGACCGTCGTGGCTGCGCCGGCGCCAGCAGGGATCGGTCGATCCGCGCTGCGGCGGACGGTGGTCCGCGCCTGCACCGAAGGCGCCGCCGGGGCGGCCTTTTTCAGGATCACCGACGAACGCCGGCCGGAGGTCTTCTTCGCGACCGGAGTCTTCTTCGCCGCGACCTTCCTGACGACCTTCTTCTTGGCGACCTTCCGGGCGGTCTTCTTTCCGGCCACCTTCTTCTTGGGCGCAGCCTTGCGGGTGGCCTTCTTGGCGACCTTCTTCTTCGTCGCCTTCTTCGCCACCGCCTTCCTGCTGCGCTTGTTCGCCGTCGCCTTCTTCTTGGCGGCGGCCTTGCGGGTGGTCTTCTTAGCGGTCACCTTCTTCTTCGCGGCCTTCTTCCTGGCCGTCTTGCGAGCGACCTTTTTCTTCGCCGACCCGCTGGTGGCTTTCTTCCCGGCGGCTTTTTTCTTGGCGACCTTCTTCTTCGTCGCCTTCTTCCTGGAAGTCTTCTTCCCGCCGGTGGCCTTCTTCGTCGCCGCCTTCTTGCGGGCGGACGTTGCTGAAGCGGCCTTCTTGCGGACAGTCTTCTTCTTGGCTCGGGCCATGATCAGCTCTCCTCCCTGGGGACGGCTCTGCCCCGAAGGGCCGGTAATATAGCAGAGCTGCTCGCCTCAGGGCAGGCCGAGGACCAACGATGAGCCTTCCTCTTGCACTCCGTAGCCCCCGACGCGCCCTGGCGGGCGGGCTCCTGTTGCTCGCCGCAACCGCCCTGCTGGCCTGTGGCGACGGAAAGACCGCTCCCTCGCGAGCCGCGTCTCCGGCCATGCCGCCGCGGCCGAACGTGATCGTGCTGCTGGTCGATACTCTGCGCGCCGACGCCCTCGGTTTCGGCGGCTACTCCCGGGACACCTCGCCCCGGCTCGATCGCTGGGCCCGCCAGGGGGTGATCTTCGAGCAGGCCACCACGCCGGCGGGCTGGACCCGCCCGGCGGTGGTCAGCCTGTTCACCGGCCTCTACCCGGCGACCCACGGAGTGCAGGACAAGGACCACGTGCTGCCCGACAAGGCGGTGACCCTGGCCGAGGCCTTTC
>JALTMS010000414.1 GCA_027001345.1 Acidobacteriota bacterium
GAGGACAGCCTGCCCTCCCGGAGCGATCGGCTCGCCAGCGCGGAGGCCATCGAAGCACCCGCTCCGCGTACCCCCGACGGCCGGGGGCCGGTTTTCGCCAGGTGGGAAGCATCATGAAGACCGAGGACCGCAAGCTCGGCGACCTCGAATCCGTCGGTCCCGCGACCCTGGCCGATTTCGAGCGACTCGGTATCGCCTCGGTGGAGGAACTGGCCCGGGCCGATGCCCGTGACCTCTACGACCGCCTGTGCGCCTGCCGGGGCGAGCGGGTCGATCGCTGCTGTGAAGACGTCTTCCGCGCAGCCATCGCCCAGGCCCGCGATCCCGACCTGCCCCGCGAGCAGCGCAAGTGGTGGTACTGGTCCTCCCGGCGGCCCCCGGCGTAGGCCGGCTCACCGACGGCCTCCTGCTCCTGCGGATGGTGCGATTCGAACTGGCGGCATCTCACCTGGGGTGGCGGCCACCAGAGCGTCCGATCCAGGCCGCCGCGAGGGTTGCGGCGGCGACCACCATGAATACGGCCAGCAAGTCGAAGACCGCGTCGAAGGCCCATGCGGTGGTGGCGCGTCGGAGCAGGCCGGCGCCGAGGGCCAGCGCACGCTGCATGGCGTCGGGATCGCCCCCGGTGGGATCGGCGCCGGTCAGAGAGAACAGGGTGGTGGCCAGGGCGGGTCGATTGGGCTCGAGGAAGTGACGCGTGGCCTGGGCGAAGGCGTCGGAGCGGGCGGCGAGGGTGGCGGTGGCCAGGGCGGTGCCCACCGAGCCGGCCACCAGGCGGGCCACGTTGACCAGGGTGGAGCCGTCGTTGATCTCGTCGCGGCCGAGCGGACCGAGGGCGACCATGGTTACCGGTGCGAAGGTGCCGCCCACCGCCGCACCCCAGAACATGTAGTCCAGCACCAGGCGGAAGAGGGGGGTGTCGGGATCGGTGCCGAAATGCCACGAGGCCCAGCCGGTCAGCAGCAGGAAGAGCAGCCCCACTTTTCGCGGATCGATCCGGTCGGAGACGATTCCCGAGCCGAGGGTGGTCAGCGCCGAGAGCAGAGCACCCGGGAGCAGTACCAGCCCCGCCTGCAGGGTGGTCAGACCTCGCAGGCGCTGGAGGAAGACCGGCAGGAGCAGAAAGAAGCCGTAGGCGTTGATCGACAGCAGGACCATCGCCGCCATGCCCACCCGGAAGGCGCGACGACCGAAGATGCTACGGGGGAAGAGGGGTGCGCGCGCCCAGGCCAGCCAGGCCACCGTGGCTGCGGTCGCCAGCAGCGTCACCACGCCGAGGATCACGATGGTGTCCGAGGTGCTCCAGCCGAGTTCCTGTCCCTTGCCCAGCAGCACGATCAGTGCCGACAGGGCCGTGCCCAGCAGGGCGAAACCGAGGAAGTCGAAGCTGCGCCTGCCGCGGCGGGGCAGAGGGCGCATCAACGCCAGGATCAACACGGCGGTGACCAGCCCTACCGGCAGGTTGATGTAGAACACCCAGCGCCAGTCCAGGTGTTCGGTGATCACCCCGCCGAGGGTCGGTCCCAGGGCTGGCGCGAAGGAGGCTGACAGCCCGTAGAGACCCATCGCCGTGCCGTGCTCCCGTTCGGGAAACACGGTGTAGAGGATGATCAGGCCCACGGGAACGAGAATCCCCTCGCCCAGCCCCTGGATCAGCCGGCCGACCAGCATGGCAGGCAGGTTCCAGGCCAGTCCGCAGAAGGCGGAGGCGATGAGGAAGAGCAACAAGCCCAGCAGGTACAGCCGTCGGGGGCCGATGCGATCGGCGAGCCAGGAGGCGGCGGTCATGGCGATGGCCGAACCGATGAAGTAGACGATCACGACCCACTGAATGCCGCCGAGGTCCGTATCGAGGCTGGACATCATCTTCGGTAGAACGATGTCGACGATGGTCGTGTCGAGCAGCGCGACGAAGATGCCCACCGAGACCAGGGCGCCGGCGACCCACTTGTAGACCGTGGCGTTCACTGTTCGTCCTTGCCTCCCTTGCGGGCGGCGACTCGGACGGAAGTTCCGGGAATCAGTTCCAGCTCCCGCGCATCGGCTTCCAGGTCGATCTCAACCGGGACACGCTGGGTCAGCTTGGTGAATTCGCCCGCGGTGACATCCCGCGGAATCAGAGCGAACTCGCCGGCGGCGGCCCGGTGGATCACTCGCACCCGACCATGGAGGGTGTGTCCCGGCAGGGCATCAAGTTCGAGGCTGACCCGCTGACCGGGCCTGAGATGGTGCAGCTTGGTCTCCTCGAAACGCGCTTCGACATAGATCGTGTTGGGGTCGAAGAGAGCGACGACACTGCGTCCCGGCGTGGCCAGATCTCCCGGCTCGGGAAAGACCCGTGCGACGATTCCATCGATCGGCGCACGGATCTCGGTCTTGCTCCGGGTGAGCCGGGCCAGGCTCAGACCCTGGCGGGCGGCCTCCAGGCCTCCGAGGGCTTCCTCCCAGGCAGCCCGGGCTTCGTCGATGCGGGCGGCGGAGGCCCGGGCGCTTTCGAGCTGGGCCTCGGCGGCCCGCACCCCGGCCGCCGCCGCGCGCGCGTCGGCCTGAGCCGCGATCCACTGGGCCTCGACCTCTTCGTAGCGCGCCCGGCCGATCGCCTGGTCCGCCAGCAGTCCCGCGAAGCGCTCCTTCTGGCGTCCGAGGAAACGCTCGCGGGCCCGGGCCCGGGTTTCGGCCTCCCGCGAGGCGGCCAGCGCCTGCTCGGCGGCCTTGATCCGAGCGGGAACCTCCTTGCGCGCCAGATCGAGCTTGGCGCGGTAGCGCGCGGCCTTGCCGCTGAGATGAGCTACCTCGGCTTCGGCCATCTTCGCCCGGTCGTCGAGGCTGGAGGCGTCGAGGATCAGCAGCACGTCGCCCTGGTGGACCCACTGTCCCTCACGGACACGGATCTCCTCGATCCTCGCCGGTACCTCCGGCGCCACCAGGGTCATTTCGGCCTTGACGAAGCCCGCGTTGGTCACCACGTGGGCCAGCCTCCAGGCCAGCCACCGACCTCCCACCACGACGACGGCGATCACCGCGACGAGGATCAGCAGCCGGCGCCACCAGCGGCGAGAGCGGCGGGGAGCGGCGGGGGGTGTCTTCTTCGCAGCATCGTTCATCGGGAACTCCTCTCTGCTCGATCGGTGGTGGGCAGGCCGAGGGCCAGCCGGGCGGCGATGCGGGCGGCGATGCGGGTGCTGCCGGCGACGGCGTCCATTTCCCGGCCGCGGGTGGCATCGGCTTCGGCGTCGAGCACTTCCCTGCCAGAGATCAGGCCTTCCCGGTAGCGACTGCGGGCGACCTCGAGGGCCTGGTCAGCGGCCTGGTGAGCGGCGCGGGCCGCCTCGAGGCGGGCTGCCGCAGCGACGTCTTCCGCGAGGGCCTGGCGAACTTCCTGCTCGATGCGGCGGCGGGCCTGCTCGGCACGGGCTTCCATTTCGTCGCGCACGGCTCGAGCCTGGCGGGCGGCGGCACCGGCCCGGCCGCCGGTCAGCAACGGCCAGCGCAGCGCCACCGCCAGCCGGGCGTTGTTCTGATTGAGCAGCAACGCGTCGTCGATCCGGCCGGCCGAGAGATTGACGTGGACTTCGGGGTGGCGGCTGCGCCGGGCGGCATCGGCCGAGGCGGCCGCCGCCCTGGCCCGAGCCTCGAATGCGCGAGCCAGGGGACGTCGTTCGAGGGCCACGGCGATCAGGGCATCGGCATCCCCTTCGGGCAACGAGGGCAGTTTGGGCCAGCCGGGCCGCCCGCCCTCGGCCAGCCGATGGCCCACCAGCGCTTCGAGCTGAGCGCGAGCGGCTGCGAGCCTCGCCACGGCGTTCGCCAGGTCGTGCTGCGCCTCGGCGGCGGCGGCCCGAGCCCCGAGCAGGTCGGCTCGGGCCGCCGCCGCCGAGGCGCAG
>JALTMS010000415.1 GCA_027001345.1 Acidobacteriota bacterium
CCCCCAATATGGCGACCCGGGAGGGCTCGCTGGGCACGGGCAGTGGTGGCTCGAGCCGCGATCCGGTGACGAGTTGCCAGAGCCTTCAGCCCGACGCCTGCCCCTGAAGTGGAGGGCAGCCGCCCTCGAGAGCCTTCCCGGCTCCCTCACTGCTTGTTCTGATCGAAGATCTGGTCGATGTAGCCCTCGTGGCCCTGGGAGGCGTAGAGTTTGTAGATCGGACGGAAGTCGCGCATGTCCAGCGGGTCGCCATTGTTCGCAACGCCGTGGCTGAGGTAGATGCCGATCACGGCCCCCATCTTGGTGAAGAAGAGCAGGTCGTCGCCGTCGCTGCGCGTGTCGTGGAGATCCCAGAAGGTCCTCGCGACCCAGCCCTCGTTGTCCCAGCCGAAGTAGCAGTAGGGCTGGCCGAGGTGGTTTTCGATCGCGAAGGAGGTGTCCCAGGGGTATCCCGTCAGCGGGCCTTCCGCCACGTACCGGCTCGGGTAGCCGACCCAGGCCGCCACGAAGTCGGCAAAGGCCTCGGTCAGTACCATTCCCAGCCGATTGGGGAAGCAGCCTGCGGTGCTGTGGGAGCCACCCGAGTTTGCCGGAAGCTTGTCGTTCCAGTACTCGTAGTTGAGCTGATGGCCCAGTTCGTGGGAGGTGGCGAAGGCCCGGTCCGCGTGCTCGGGAATGATCCACAGCCGGCCGTCGGGGCTGGCACAGCTCCACGGCGTGGTTCGCACGCCGCAGGTCTCCCAGGTGTTGGGATAGTAGAAGCGGATCGGCTCGTCGCGGATCGGGTTGATGCCTCCGAGCCAGTAGAGCCTCGACCAGGTGACGTAGGCGGCGTGGTAGACCTCACCCAGGCCGCTCGCGCTGCCACCGTCGATTTCCGCCCAGCGATGCCCGACATCGAGAACCGGCGGAATGTCGTAGCGATCCGGATCGTGCCACTTGTAGACGTGCTCCTCCTTGTTCATCGTCGCGAAGTAGCGGTTTGCCGCCCGGTAGACGATGCGGAGGTGCTCGCCGTTGTAGGGCATGAAGGGCACGTTGATGATGTACAGGGTGAAGCGGCCGTCGGCCTGGACCCAGCTCTCGGTCAACTTGCGCCAGCTTCCGTTTCCGTAGGTCCAGGCCTCGGCGACCCAGCCGAAGCCGGGGTGCAGGCTGTGGTCCGAAGCCCAGCGGGTCGAGTAACGTCCGCGGACGATGTAGACCGGCGTCTTGTCAGTTGGGGGGTCGTCCCGCGGGCCGGTATGCAGCTCCTCCCGCAGGCAGAAGGTGTCACCGGCCTCGCCCGAGCCGGCTTCCGAGATCTCTCGCATGGTCTGCTCGAAGAGTCCCCGCCCCGGCTCGCTGGTGTTGCCCGGGATCTTCAGGTCGCTGCGGTAGGATTCCACAGCCACCGGCAGGGTCGCGGCGTCGGCCTTGTAGTCCCGCGTTTCGAAGCCGCCAGCGATCTCATCGGTCGGGGCGCCGAAGATCTTCTCGAACTCTCCACTCGTCCAGCGTTCTCCATCGAGCCGGTAATTCCATTCGAGAGCGAATGCGGCGTTGTCGAAGCCCCTGCGCCGGGCGATCTGGGCGAGGTTGTCCGCGTCACCGCCCGCGCCCTCGACGACTCCGGCGTCGAGGGCGTAGGCCCGGCCGGTGATCCGCGGCCGGTAACCGCGGTGCGCGATCTTCAGGAAGTCGATGACAGCGACGAACCATCCCTTTTCTCCCGGAGGGAGCAGGAAGGCCTGCGCAATCCTGATCTGCCCGTCCCGGCTGACGATCTGACGCAGCTCGTCGGCGACGGGGCGAGCCTGTTCCCTGGTGAGCTGCGGCAAGACGGGAAAGGCGCGCCATGCGGGATCCCGATCCGATCGGGGTGCGTAGTCCGGCCTGGCGCCGCGCTCGAGCACCTCTCGGAGGTTTCTCACCGGTCTGCCGGCAGGGGGCGGGTCCTCGTTGATGCCGTCGAAGACCAGCAGGGTCCACTGCTCTTCCCGGCCGGGGACGG
Organism: Acidobacteriota bacterium; assembly: GCA_027001345.1. Taxonomy (GTDB): domain Bacteria; phylum Acidobacteriota; class Polarisedimenticolia; order J045; family J045; genus JALTMS01. The sequence goes on from JALTMS010000415.1 coordinate 1,994, forward strand.
CACCGACCTCGACCAGAAGGATGTCGTCTCCCAGCAGATTCTGCGCGACATCGACCGTTCCTTCCGACGCGACCGGGGTCAACGACAATTCGACCATTTCGGGTTCGTACGCCAGTGCGACCGGACCGAGGCAGCCGATCACCACCAGGGTCGCGAGACGCCGACGCCAACTCGCTGCGCTCATCGTTCCTCCTCTCCTCCGCCCCTTCGTGGCGGCTCGCCCGACATCTACCAGCGCCGGTCGAGGGAGGACATGGGATGATCATAGGAGTTGCGACCTCGCCGGCCGTCTGTGACCAGCGTGGTTCGCAACCCACGCCGCGCGTGCATAATGTTGCGGCACCGCCCGGCCACCGCCGCGCCGGGCCGAGAGGAGGCCCTCGATGCGTATCCCGCTGCTGTCCCGTTCCCTGACCCTTCTTCCGCTTCTGCTGCTCGCCTTCGCCGCGGCGGCTTGCAGTGGCGGCAGCCAGGCGCCACCACCGGAGAGCGCGCAGCCCTCCGAGGCCCCGGTCACGGCGCCGGTCGCCCGGGCTGTGCTCGAACCCCTCGGCGACAGCGGTGTCTCCGGCTGGGTCAGCTTCACCGCCGTCGACGATGGAGTACGGGTCGAGGCCCAGGTCACCGGACTGACTCCCGGTGATCACGGCTTCCACGTGCACCAGTGGGGCGACTGCTCTTCCCCGGACGGCAAGAGCGCTGGCGGTCACTTCAACCCGGCGGGTGTCGCTCACGCCGCTCCCGACGCCCCCGAGGCCCATGCCGGCGACCTGGGCAACATCGTCGCCAACGATGAGGGCGTCGCTGTGCTCGACGTCGTCAGTCACCGCTTCAGCCTCGAGGAGGGAGCGGCGAACAGCATCCTCGGTCGCGGAGTGATCGTCCACGCCGGCACCGACGATCTGACCAGCCAGCCCAGCGGAGCAGCGGGGCCGCGCGTCGCCTGCGGCGTCATCCTGCTCGAGGGCGGCCAGAGCGCTCCGCTCCTCGCCCCGACCGAGTAGACAGGAGCCGGGAGGGGCGTCGCTGTCCCCGGCCGTTGCCCCCCGTGACGGTGTATTCTTGGCGCCGTGGAAGGGATCGAGGAGCATCGATGGCACCCCGTGCATCCTGGGCAGGCAAGCGGCTGGTCGTGATCGGCGATGTGCTGCTCGATCGCTACCTCCACGGCAGGGTCGAGCGCATCTCTCCGGAGGCTCCGGTTCCGGTGGTGCGCCTGGAGGGAGAGGAAGAGCGACCTGGTGGGGCGGCCAACGTGGCGGCCAATGTTCTCGCCCTCGGGGGGCAGGTGGACCTGCTCTCTGTGATCGGGGATGACGCTGCCGGCCAGCGGCTCAGGCGCTGGTGCTCGGACAGCGGCATCGACCCGGCGGGGCTGCGGATCGATTCCCGCCGGCCCACGCCGGTCAAGACCCGGGTGCTCTCTCGCCACCAGCAGATGATCCGCCTCGACCAGGAGGACGACACGCCCCTCGACGGCGAGACCGGCGCCTGGCTCGAATCGGCCGCCGAGCGGGTGCTCGCCGGCGCGGATGGGGTGATCGTCTCCGACTATGCCAAGGGGGTGATCGGCTCCCGTAGCCTGGGAGGCATTCTGCGGCGGGCCCGGCAGCGCTCCCTGCCGGTGGTCATCGATCCGAAGATCCGCAATTTCGACGCCTACCAGCCGGCCACCGTGATCACCCCCAACCAGGCCGAGGCGGCTGCCGCCGCCGGGCGCGAGATCCGCGAGATGGACGATGCTCGTCTGGCAGCCGGGAGGATACTCGAGCGCCTCGAAGTCGAGGCCGTACTGATCACCCGCGGTGAGCATGGCATGCTTCTCGTACCCCGCCGGGGCGCGCCGACCACCATCCCCGCCCGGGCCCGGGCGGGGATGGTG
>JALTMS010000416.1 GCA_027001345.1 Acidobacteriota bacterium
TCGCCGACATCACCGGCCTTCACCGCGCCGGTGATGTCGGCGATGGTCTTGAGTTGCAACTCCTTGATCTTGCGCTTGAGGTAGGGCTCGGTCAGCCCGAAGCACTTGCAGACCATTCGCCCCTCTTCCTGCTCGTGGGGCTGGATGTCGATGCCCAGCCTGGCCAGATCGACCCCGCGCTTCTGGGCCCAGTTGAAGACCGCGGCATCGAGGGCTTCGGCCCCCATCACCGAGCAGTGGATCTTCTCCTGAGGCAGGCCGTCGAGATAGTCGACGATGTCCTGGTTGGTGATCTCGAGCGCGTCGATCGGTGAGCACTTGCGGTCTTCGATCATCGCGCACAGGGCTTCCGACGCGGCGATGGCCGAGGTGCAGCCGAAGGTCAGGTAGCGAGCCTCGGTGATCCTGTCGAGGGTCGGGTCTTCCGGATGGCGTTCGACGCGGAAAGTAAAACGCAAGGCATCGCCGCAGGCGATCGAGCCGTGCTCCCCGAAGCCGTCGGGGTCCTCGATCTCGCCCATGTGGGTGCCCGGCTTGCCCTGGACGGCGTCCATGAACAGGCGGGTGGTTTTCTCACTGTACTTCCACGCCATGGCTCTCTCCGCCGGTGCTGCAAGGGTTCGGTCATGATATCGAAAACTCCCCTGCGGGCCAGTTGGGCGTAAATTACGGCGGAAGCAGGAGGAGATCCGAAGATGGGTGAGATGCGGAGCCGTCAGTGGCGGACAGTGGTGAACGGTTGCAGCATTCTGGCAGGAATGGTCCTCGCCCTGCTGGCCAGCGTTCCGGCCGTGGGTCAGACCGTGGTGCAGGTCACCGACGTGAAGACCACCGTGGCCGGGCCCCCGGCCCTGGACGATGCGGGCACCTTCGTCTACACCGGCAGCTCTGCCGACCTGGCCGGTGAGAACCCCTCCCACGCCTTCCAGGTGGTGCGCTTCGACGCGGTCAGCGGAGCGGCCGAGGCCCTGACGGCGGTGGAGCGGGGCTCGGCGGCCCTGGTCTCGGTCAGCGACGACGGCGTCTGGCTGGCCTTTCCCTCTCCGGCGGACCTGGTGGGGCAGAACCACGACCGGGGCTCGGAACTCTATCTCTACCGCACCGACGGCACGGAAACCCGGCAGTTGACTGACGAGGCGGCCCCGGACGGGGGCAGTGTGGGGCTGGTGGCCCTGGCCGGGGACGGCTCCCGGGTGGTCTTCGTGGCCAACACCGATCCGCTGGGGGAAAACGCCGGCAACCTCTCCCAGCTCTTCGCGATCGATGCCGACGGCACCGGCCTGGTGCAGCTCACCCACTTCACGGCGGGAGGTTTCGGCGCCCTGTCGATCAGCGACGACGGCGCGCGCATCGTCTTCGTCAGCGACGGCGACCCCCTGGGCAGCAACCCGGACCTGGGGGACGAGGTCTTCGCCGTGCTGGCCGACGGCACGGGCCTGCGCCAGCTCACCACCACCGCCGCGGGTTACGATTCCCTGGCTGCCTCCCTGTCGGGGGACGGGTCTACCATCGCCTTCCAGTCCAACGACGACCCCCTGGGCAGCAACCCGGACCACTGGGACGAGATCTTCGCCATTGCCTGGGACGGCACGGGCCTGCGCCAGCTCACCCAGACCCAGGTGGCCCTCGGTGTGACCGGCGATCCGGCCTCCCGGGCGCCGTCGATCAGCGACGACGGCCAGCTAGTGGTCTATCACTCCAACCACGGCACCCTCTTCGCAAACCTCGACGGCAACTTCGAGATCTTTCGGGTGCGCAGCGATGGGACGGGGCGGACCCAGTTGACCAGCACCCTGCTCGAGGCCGGCTCGTTCCTGCCCACCTTCGCCGGGGGTGCCGGTCGGGTCGCCTTCTACGCCCTGGACAGCGAGCTGCGGCTGCGGGTGATGGACGGCAACGGCAACGGCGAGCGGGACCTGCTGGTGATGGACACCACCTCCAATCAGGAGCCCACGCTCTCTCGCCCCGGAGACCTGGCGGTCTTCGTGCGCCAGACCGGCGTGCTCGGCGGTGGCGACCTGTGGCGCCAGCAGCCCCCCGGGGCGGTCTCGGAGAAGATCACCAATCTCGGGGGCGGCACCCCGGCCGGTCCGGTGCTCAGCGACTCCGGCACGATCTACTTCAGCGCCGACAGCAACCCGGGCGGCGGCCTGGCCAACGTGGACGGCTCGGAGGAGATCTTCAGCGTCCAGGTGGACGGCTCGGGGTTGACCCAGCGCACCTCCGCCGACGCGGGGACCGCTTCGCGGCGGCCGGCCGTCAGCGCCGACGCCGCAGTGGTGGTCTTCGACAGCGACGCGGACCTCGACGCCAGCAACCCCGATGGCTCGCGGGAGATCTTCCGCCTCGACCCGGCCGCGGGCAACGCGGTGACGGCGCTGACCTCGGGACCGGTGGGAACCACCAGCGCCCGGGCACGGATCGACGCGGCCGGGCAGTGGGTGGTCTTCGAATCCAACGCCGACCTGGCGGGGGGCAACGCCGATGGCAGCTACGAGATCTTCCGCCTGCCCGCTTCGGGGGGCGCGGCCGAGCAAGTGACCTCTTCTGCCGCCCACTCCCGGGCTCCCGACATCAGCGACGACGGCAGCATCATCGCCTTCGCCTCGTCGGGTGATCTGGCCGGCGCCAATGCCGACGGCAACAGTGAGATCTTCGTCTACGAGCCGGCGGGCCCGAACCTGCGCCAGCTCACCGACACGACCAAGGGCGGCTCGGGAGGAGTGCGGCTGAGTCGGGACGGGCAGTGGGTGTACTTCTTCTCCGACGCGCCCTTCTTCGAGGACGATCCCGACGCGCCGGTGGACCTCTACCGGGTGCCGGCCCAGGGCGGCAGCGTCGAGCGGGTCTCGGCCCTGCGGGCCGGGCTGCTCGGCGGGCTGGGAGACGTGGGCTCGCTGGCCGGCGGATCGCTGGGCGTGGACACCGACGCCGGCCGCGTGCTCTTCTCCGGAGTGGGCGACTTCACCGAGCAGAACCCCGACCTGCTCGGCGAACTGTGGCTGATCGACGCGGCGCGGGCACCGCGGATCGAGGTTTCCAAGGCCGCTCCCACCGTGCTGCACTGGCGCCACGAGTCGGGTCCTCTGCGCTACGACGCGATTCGCGGCTCGGTGGATCAGCTCGGTGCCGGCGACCTGGGCCCGGTGGTCTGTCTCGAAGACGACTCCCCCGACGCCAACACGGAGGGCTTCGGCGACAGCGAGACTCCCACCCCGGGCCAGGCCTTCTTCTACCTCTACCGTGGCACCTGGGGGCTGCTCGACGATCCGGGCAGCTACGGCCAGAGTTCCAGTGGCAGCGAGCGCCAGCCCGCCAGCGGCGGGTGCTCCTAGCGCCGCCTTCGGGTACCTGTGGCCCGGGCCTCGGTGGCGCTGATGCCCCGGCTTGCGCAGGGCAGAGATGGCGTCGGCTTCGCGGCTGCTCGAGTCCACCACTGTGGACTGGCTTTTTCCTTCCGGGAAACCTGCCGAGGAAAGTTGTCATCGGGCGGCTGGTCGTCCTGGCAAGCAGGCTGCTGTTGCCGCCTGGCGCGATTGCTAGAATGCACCCTACCTGCTCCGTTTCGCCCCAAGTCAGCAGACGGCCATGAGCGATGGTCGGACGCTCGGCGAGGACAGGCGCGCGACAGGAGATCCCATGGTCCTGAGCATGGTGTTGACCGCGCCGGGAGAGCTGGAAGCGCGCGAGGTCCCGCGGCGCGAGCCGCCTGCCGGCTGGGCGCGGGTGCGGATGCGGGTGACGGGCATCTGCGGGACCGACCTGGCGATCTGGTCGGGCCGCTATCCCGTGACTCTGCCGCGGGTGCTCGGCCACGAGTGGGTGGGGGAGGTGGAGGCGGTGGCCCGTCGGGAGGATGAGGCCTGGGTG
>JALTMS010000417.1:0-10237 GCA_027001345.1 Acidobacteriota bacterium
AGCCACCACGGTGAGCTGGAAGGAGAGAGAACGCGCGGCAGTGCTGTCGATCGCTAGCAACAGCAGAATCACCAGCCAGAGAATCGCGGACGGCAAGCTGCCCCGTCCCAGCATGGCCGCCAGCCAGCCGACGATCAGCAGCGCGGCGGCCCGCTGCACCGGGGCCGTCGCGGGTAGCACCGAGGTCAGCAGTGCGGTGAGAAGAATCGCCATCACCTGTCGGCAACGGCTGTGGCGCCCGGCGAGCCGCGCCATCGCCGCTCCAATCACTGCGGCCAGCAGGCCCACGTGCATACCGGAAACGACCGCCAGGTGCGCCAGGCCCGAGGCCCGCAACCGGGAAACGAACGCCGGATCGAGTGGATCACGGTCTCCAGTGACCAGCGCGTAGAGCAGTGCGCCGCTCGGACTTCCATCGAGCAGCCGCTGCCGAGCCCGAAGCAGCAGCCACCCGCGCCAGCGCGTCATGCTGCCCGCGAGCCAGCCGCTCCAGCTTGCCTCCGAGCGCACATCGACCGCACTCGCACAGCTCGCCAGCAGACGCCGCCGTCCGCGCACTCGGCCTCGAACACGGATCGTTGCGCCCACCTCGAGGCGCTCGTCGAAGCGATCGAGCCATCCGATACCCGTCGTCGGCACGCTGATCCGCCACGGACCGTCCTCCGAGCCGATGATGATCTGCCGGCCACCGATACCTTCCCGTTGATCGAGGATCGGACCTTCGATCTCGACCCAGCCCGATGCCGGGGGTCGTGGGGGAGTCGAGCGTGCCGCCGCCAGCGAGCCGTAAACCAGTGCCACCAGCACTGGGCCCCACCACTGGGAGTGCCGCGAGACCCTCCAGCCCAGGAGCGCGAGCATCGCCCCGATCAGCATGGCCCCGGCAGGCAGCATGCCGGGCACGGCGCAGCCACACCACGCACCGATCCAGGCAGCGGCAGCGGCTCTGGCCAGTCTGCTCTCTGCGGGTCTCATCGCGGCAGTGTGAACCGTGGCCGGCCACGGGACTGTCGGCGTTGCGCAGGCACCTCCCCCGGCGGCAACTCCTCGGGGGCCGGGCCGCGATCAGGGACCGAGCAGAGGGAGGAGCGAAAGGTCGGGCAGACGAAAGCGCCGGCGCAAACGACGCCGGAAGGCGCGCTGGCGGGCATGCTCCCGGACAGCGGGTTCCATGCCCTCCGCATAGGGCGCCACGTCCTCGAGGGCCTGCCTTTCGAGTTCCTCTCGTTCCGTGTCGGGCAGGACTTCCAGGCAGGCATCCAGCACACGCTGCTCGAGTTCGAGAGCCAGGTCCTCACCGAGTTCCACGACTCTCTCGCCCTGGGCGGCTCGGCTGAGCATGGCGGCGACCTCGTCGCGCAGGACCTCGGGCGCGGACGAGGCCGCCACCGCACGCGCCATTTCGGCGATCGCCGCTCGCGAGTCGTCGTCCTCGTTCACGTCGACGGAGGTCGGGAGCCGGGTCCGCCCAGCCTGGATGTCGGCAAATGCCTCTTCCACGGCGGGCGCACAGTAGGCCAGCGAGCGGGGCAGCCGGCGGGGGCGGCGGGAGGCCGCCTGGGCGAAGACCTCCGTCATCACCGATGTGACCAGCGAGAGGGGAATGCCTTGGCTGAACCAGCCGATGACTCGTTCGAAATCTGCGGGCGAAAGCACCAGCGGCCGGGCCCGGAGCTGCCCGAGGTGCCGCTCGATGGCGACGACATACTCCTTCTCGGTCAAGACGCGATCGTTCACGGTGCAGCCCCTGGCCTTGCCTACAGCCGACGCTCGTCGCAGAGGGCAAGCCCCCGGCTCAGACAGGATACTTGAAGGCCAGGGTGCGTCGCTCAACGCACTTGAACAAGACCTCGAGAGCCCGTCGGTAGTCCGCCTCGGAACCGCCTACGGGATCGAGCAGATCGCTGCTCGCCTCGGGTTCCCGGATCAGCGACACCTTGCGCAGAGCTTCCGGAAACGTGCGCTGGATCCACTCCCGGTGACGGCGCGCCATGACGACGATTTCGTCGGCGGCAGTGACCATCGTGCGGGTCGCCAGCTTGCTCCTGTGAGAGGAGAGATCGATACCGTACTCCCCGATGATCCGGCTGACCACCGGATCCGCCGGCGCTCCTCCCATCTCCATGATGCCCGCCGACTCCACGCTGACAGTGGTGATTCCCAGCCTGTCGAGCAGATGCCGCATGTAGAACTCCGCGGCCGGTGAGCGGCAGATATTGGCGGTACAGAGAAAGAGGATTCTCATCGGGGGGAATTCCGTTCGAAGAGCAAGCGCAGGCCCTCGAGAGTCAGATGCGGGTCGATGTGATCGACCCGCTTCATCAGTGGAGCGATGATGCCGGCGGTGCCCCCCGTCGCCACGATGGTGACAGCCGAGCCCAGTTCCTCTTCGATCCTCTCCACCAGCCCATCGACCATCGCCGCATGGCCATGCAGTGCTCCGGAACGGATGGAATCCATCGTATTGCGCCCGATCACCCGCGGCGGAAGCGCCAGATCGACCCGCGGCAGGCGGGCCGCGCGCACCGAAAGGGCGTCGATGCCGACACGCGCGCCAGCGGTGATCACACCACCGAGATACTCGCCATCGGCGGTGACCACGTCGAGGGTCGTCGCGGTACCGAAATCCACGATCACCGCAGGACCGCCATATCTCTCGAGGGCCGCGACGGCATTGACGATGCGGTCGGCGCCCACCTCCTGGGGTGAATCGGTACGAATCTTCAGCCCTGTCCGAATACCGGGAACCACCAGCAGCGGCTCGCTCCCCACCAGACGCTGCAGAGCCCGCCGTCCCTCTTCGGTCAGGGGGGGGACCACCGAGGCCATCACCGCCGCTTCGATCTCGGTGGCCGCCTCGGCCAGTGCACCGCGGAGCAGGACCGCGAATTCATCGGCGGTCATCTCCCGGCGCGACGACAGACGCCAGGACCCTCGTAGAGTCCTGCCAGCAAAGACTCCCGCGACGATCTGCGTGTTTCCGATATCGACCACCAAAAGCATCGAGCGGCTCTCACCCCCCATACCGTTGTTGCCTATCCTGCCTTTTTCCGGCCCCGGGCTCAAGACCCTACTTTGCCATGAGGCTCGCTGTCCCCGAGCGAGGTGACCTCCCCATGGTGAAGCACCAGCACTTGCCCGTGCCGGGCCTCCCGCAGGATGAGCGAACCATCGTCGGCCAGATCGAGAAAATCGCCGTGCAGCGTTTCGCCCTGGGGAGTCCGGATCGTCACCGGCCTCCCCTTCCTCGGCACGATGCACTCGCGCACGCGCTGGAGAAGATTCGGCCAGTGACCCGTGAAAAGAAGTTCGATCTGCCTGTCGAAGGCCTCGAGCATCTCGGCGGCGACGACCGCCACCGCCCCCTCCGGCGGCGGTGGGAGGGCAATGGATCCCGCTCCCTTCGGCCCATCCTCCAGAAGCGAAGGATCCGGACCGAGGTTCAGACCGATGCCGGCGATCACCCGTGCCGGTCCGCCGGCGGGAGTCAGCAGTTCGAGCAGTACCCCCCCCACCTTGGCCGAGCCGACAAGCAGATCGTTGGGCCACTTGAATGCCAGCAGGGGCCCGCCGGCCACGGCCACCGCCTGCCGTGCGGCGAGAGCCAGGGCAAAGCCGATCTGCCAGGAGAGCTGCCGCTCGGGCAGAGGCTCGAGGATCATCGACAGGTAGAGCCCGCCGGGAGGAGAAGCAAAGCAGCGCCCGCGACGCCCTCGCCCCCGGGTCTGCTCACCGGCCATGACGACCGTGCCCGGCGCGGCGGTCGCCGCCCGGGCCCGGGCCTCGTCCATCGTCGAGGTGGTACGGGGAAGCCAGATCAGTGGGCGGGCCGACGCTCTGATGGACAGTCGCTCCAAAATGGCCCGGGAGGGATTGTCCACCACACAGCCCTCACCCGCCCGCGGCGTCCCGATCGAGATCCAGCCCAAGATCCACGGCCCGCGCGGAGTGGGTCAGCGCCCCGAGGGAAAGGCGGTCGGCGCCCGCCTGCGCATACGTCCGCAGTCGACCGGGCTGGAGTCCCCCCGAAACTTCCAGGCGACAGCGCCCGGCGGCCCGCTGGGCAGCCTGCCGAACCTGCTCGGGATCCATGTTGTCGAGCAAGATCCAGCCCACCCCCAGCTCGAGAGCCTGCTCGAACTCGGCCAGGTCATCGACCTCGACCTCGATCTTCGCCGGATCGTGACCCGCCGCCCGAACCGCATCGATGGCGGGGCCGATGCCGCCGGCCAAAAACTTGTGGTTGTCCTTGATCATCACCAGACTGTCGAGGCGTAGCCGGTGATTCTCACCGCCACCCACGGCCACGGCGTATTTCTCGAGCAGACGCAGCCCCGGCGTGGTCTTGCGGGTGTCGGCGATGGTACACCGCATGCCCGCGATCTCCTCGACCGCGCGAGCCGTAGCCGTCGCGATGCCGCACAGCCGGCCGAGCAGATTGAGCATCACGCGCTCGCCGGCGAATACCGCGCGCGCATCACCGCGCACCTGCGCGAGCGCCTGCCCCGGTCGGGCCCGCTGCCCGTCTTCGGCCAGCAGCCGCACATCGGCTCGATGCCGGCAGCGGGCGGCGAGTTCTTCATAAACCATCGCACAAAGCTCGAGACCGGCAACGACCATCTCCTCGCGCGCGACGAGCCGTGCGCTGGCGGGCCGGCCCCGGGGGAAGACCGCGGCCGTAGTGATGTCGCCGTTGCTACCCAGGTCCTCTTCCAGAGCCAGCGCGATGATCCGGCGAGCGTCGTGATGAGGAAAACATGCCTGCTGGGAACTCATCCAAAGCTCTCCAGGCGCTGGCTGATATTGCTCAGACGACTTTCCAGTTCGGTGAGGCGAGCGCGCTCCTTGGCCACCACCGCCTCGGGCGCGCGCTCGACGAATGAAGTGTTGGAGAGCTTCTTGCGGCAGGTCTCCGCCTGGGCCGCCAGCTTGTCCCTCTCCTTCGTCAGCCGCGCCTTCTCCTGCTCGAGATCCACGGCCCCCGCCATCGGAATGATCACTTCCACCGTCTCGAGCACCTGTCGCAGGGCGGGCTCGTCGGGCGGATCCCCCTTCAGCAGGTCGATCTCGGTAGCCTTGACCAGTCCGGCGATCCTCGCGGAGAAACCCTGCAGAGCCGACGCCCCCTCCGGGCGCCGCGGCCTGAGTCGCAGCGTGATCTCCCGGCCCGGCGCGATCCCGGCACCGGTCTTCAGCGCCCGCGCAGCGGAAACGGGAGCGATCAGCCACTGCTCGACCAGCGCGATCGCCTCGTTGTCATCGAGCCCGTCGGGAATCGCGAGATGGAGATCGTCCGGCGTGGGCAGCCGCGAGGCGGCGAGCGTTTCCGCGTCCCCTTCACGTCGCGGAAGGCTCTGCCAGAGTTCTTCGGTGATGAACGGCGCGATGGGATGGAGCAGCCGCAGCGCGCCGTCGAGCACATCGATCATCACCGTCAACCGACTCTCACGCCGGGCACCGCATCGATCGCCTGAGATGAAGTCCGGCTTGCTCAGTTCGATGCACCAGTCGCAGAAGGTGTGCCAGAGAAAGTGATAGATCGCCTCACAGGCGTGGTCATAGCGATGCGCCTGGAAGCTACTGTCCACTCGAGCAACGAGCTGCCGGTAGGAGGCCAGCAGATAGCGATCGAGATCGTCGAGCTTCATCTCCGACGGCTCCAGGCGCCGGAACTCCCGACCTTCGATCTGCATCAGCAGAAAACGCGTTGCGTTCCAGAGCTTGTTCAAGAACGCTCGATAGCCGGTCAGACGTTCCTCGGAGAGAGCAAGGTCGGAACCTGGCGACGCGAGCGCCGCGAGGGTGAAGCGCAAGGCATCGACGCCATGCTCGTCCATCGCCGCGGAGGGATCGACCGCATTGCCCTTGGTCTTGGACATCTTGGCGCCCTGGGCGTCCCGCACCATACCGTGGAAGAGCACGGTACGGAACGGAACCTCGCCGACCAGGTGCAGGCCCGACATGATCATTCGGGCGACCCAGAAGAAGATGATATCGAATCCGGTCACCAGGGTATCGGTGGGGTAGTAGCGTTCGAGTTCCGCGCTTTTCTTCGGCCAGCCGAAAACCCCGAACGGCCAGAGCTGCGAGGAAAACCAGGTGTCGAGTACGTCCGGATCCTGACTCAGCTCGGAGCTGCCACAGGCGTGACAGCGCTCCGGCGCCCGACGCGCAACCATGATTTCTTCACACTGTCCGCAGTACCACGCGGGAATCCGGTGCCCCCACCAGAGCTGCCTCGAAACACACCAGTCCTGGATGTTCTCCAACCAGTGGAAGTAGGTTTTTTCCCAGGAGGAGGGAACGAAGCGGATGGTCCCGGCGCGCACCGCCTCGATGGCCGGTCGGGCAAGCGGCTCCATCTTGACGAACCACTGGGTCGAGAGCCGCGGCTCGACGATCACCCCGCTGCGCTGACAGCGACCGGGGGCATAGTAGTGATCCTTCCGACCCCGAAACAGGCCCTTGTCCGTCAGCGCCTTCTTGACTGCTTGCCGGGCCTCGAAGCGATCGAGTCCGGCAAACGGACCACCGGCCTGATTGACGGTGCCGTCCTCGGTGAGGATGTTGATCATCTCCAGGTCGTGGCGGCGGCCACACTCGAAATCGTTGAAATCGTGGGCCGGTGTGACCTTGACCGCGCCCGTTCCGGTCTCGGGATCGGCAAGGATCGGATCGGCAATCACGCGCAAGTCCCGATCGGGGAAAAACGGGTGAATCAGTCGCTTTCCGATCACCTCCTGCCAGCGCTCGTCTTCCGGATGCACCGCCACCGCCGTGTCCCCGAGCATCGTCTCGGGTCGGGTGGTGGCCACCACGATCTCGCCGCCACCCTCGATCGGATAGGCGAAAGACCACATCTCGCCCTTCTCCGGCTCGTCTCGATCGACCTCCAGGTCGGATAGAGACGTGCGCAGGGCCGGAGACCAGTTGATCAGCCGTGTCCCACGGTAGATCAGCCCCTCTTCGTGGAGACGAACGAAGGTTTCGCGCACGGCCTCGGAAAAGCCTGGATCCAGGGTGAAGCGCTCGCGAGACCAGTCGCACGAACAGCCCAGTCGCCGCAGGGTGCCCATGATCCGCTCGCGATACTGCTCCTTCCACTTCCAGACTTCCTCGACGAAAGCCTCGCGACCCATCTCGTGACGATCTCGCCCCTGTTTGGCCAGCTCGCGCTCGACAACCATCTGCGTGGCGATCCCTGCGTGATCACAGCCAGGAACCCAAAGCGCGTCCTCGCCAAGCATCCGGTGCCGGCGCACGATGATGTCTTGCAGGGTGTAGTCCAGGGCATGGCCGATGTGCAGCGAGCCGGTGACATTCGGTGGGGGGATCACCAGGGAGAAGCGCGGTCCGCCCCCCTCCGGATGAGCAGTGAAGATCCCGCTCTGCTCCCACATCCGGCCAACCCGAGCTTCGTATTGCTCGGGCGAAAAAGCCTTCTCCAGGGTCATTTGTCCTTTTCCTCGTGCTGGGCGGGAACGGCGGGAGCCATCTCCCGAATCAATCTCTCGAGCAGGTCCGGAAGGATCTCCCAGGCCACCTCCCGAATGATCTCCGGGGCCAGCTCTTCCACCGCGCGACGCGCCTCGGCCCGCAGAACCGGGCCCGCCGATGATCCGGTCCCGGAGGCGAGCCCTTCGGCCCCGGCGGCGGCAAAATCACGAGAGAAGCGTTCATCCCCGGGCAGCGGCGCCAGGGAGACCGACCAGGCATCACCCTCGTCCGGTCCACTGACCCCGGTCATCCCTCCCAGGGGCTCGTCGGCGTCCCGCGCGTGTCGAGCTGCCGGTGGGGGGTGAAACGCGGCTTCCGATTCCGGGCGCGACCGGCCATCCCTGACCGGAAGCCCACCGAGCACTTCCTCGACCCGCTCGACCAGGGCTCGGGGCTCGAAGGGCTTGACCAGATGTCCGAGTGCGCCGCACTGCGCAGCGATCTGTTCATCGAAGGGTTCGAAGGCTCCCGTCAGCAACAGCGCGGGAATCACCACCCCCCCTACTGCACCGCTGCTCAGGCGCCGGCAAACCTCATATCCGTCGATCTCCGGCATCAGCACATCGACCAGGGCCAGATCGGGCCGCGCCTGCTCGGCCACGGCCAGCGCCTCGCGACCCTCGGCGGCGCAAACGACCTCGATCTCCCGGCCCTCGAAGGCCTGGCGCACCACTTCCCTTATGGTGCTCGAGTCGTCGGCTATCAGGATCGACCGTTGCATCACAGGCATCCCCGGGGAATGCTCGACCGGAAAACCCGACCGGATGTCAGATCAAGCGGCTCACACCACCCGGGGGGTTCGCATCTCCGCAGGACCCCGTCTTTCCATGGGCCTCCGGTGCGCGGAAGCTAGCACCGGCCCCGAGAGCTGTCAATGCACCACAGTTCAGGCTTCGCCGGCTTCCTCTCCCAGATGTCGAATCGACTCGGCTCCTCCCCTCCGGTCAGCCAACCGGGAGGTCTTGCTTTTGCGCAACTGCCGCGCGAGAACGTCCACCGCCTCGTTGATGGCAGCGAACAGGTCGTCGTCGGTCACCTCTCCCGTGTAGGTGCCACCCCGGCCGCGCGCCACGATCGTGCAGCTCTGCTGGTGATTGACCACACCGAGAGTGACGTGCAAGTCGAGATCCTCGACGAGCCGCCCCAGCTTGGCAATCTTCTTCTCGGCATGGTTGCGAATGGCGGGGGTCAGATCCAGGTGACGACCGGTGATGTTGATGGTCATCCTCATCCTCCTCGGGACAGTTGAATGGAGCGGTAACCGAGAGGCGTCTGCTACCGACGCCACAGTTGCTCATCGGCCACCACGCCTCTGGGTAGAAGACGGAATTCTCAGTTCTTCGCGGTACTTTGCCACGGTACGGCGGGCGATCTTCAGACCCTCTGTACGCAGGGCTTCGGCGATCGCCTGATCACTGAGCGGACGCTTGGAATCCTCGGCCGCCACCAGACGCTTGATCTTCTCCTTGACGGTCAGTGAGGAGACCGCGTCACCCCCATGAGAAGCCAGGCCGCTGTGGAAGAAGAAGCGCATCTCGAACAAGCCGCGAGGGGTATGCATGTACTTGTGATTGACCACTCGACTGACGGTGGACTCGTGCATGCCGATGTCTTCCGCCACATCGCGCAGAACGAGAGGGCGAATGTTGTCCAGGCCCTTGTCGAGAAACCCTCGCTGAAACTTGACGATGCTCTCGGCGACTTTGTAGATCGTCCGCTGCCGCTCCTCGAGCGAGCGAATCAGACGAAACGCAGCCTTGACCTTCTCGCGAACGAAGGAATTGGTCGTCGCATCGGAAGAAGCCGACTTGGCCTGGCCGAGGAGCTTGCGGTAGGAGGGCGAGATACGTAGCCGCGGCAGGCCGTCTTCGTTGAGCAGCACGCGGTACTCGTCGCCATCCTTGATCACGTAGACATCCGGCGTGATGTAGGTCGTGGCCTGCGGGTTGTACTTCTCTCCCGGGCGCGGGTCGAGCTGTCGAATGATCTCGACGATGGCATCGAGCTGCTCGGGATCGACTTCGAGTACCTTCTCCAGTTCGCTCAGTCGCCTGCGCTCGAGCAGATCCATGTGGTCGCGCACCACACGCGCTGCCAGCGTATCGGCCAGCCCCGTGACTTCGAGCTGCACCATCAGACACTCGCGCAGATCGTAGCTCGCCACGCCAACCGGATCGAAAGCCTGCACCCGTCGCCGAATGGCCTCGACGACTTCGGGCTCCCAGGTCTCTCCCTCGGGCGCCATTGCCGCCAGCTCTTCGATGCTCGCCTCGAGATAGCCTTTTTCGTCGAGGTTGCCGATGATCGCCTCGCCGATCATCCGCTCATGGCCGCCGCTGAAGTTCATCTCGAGCTGCCAGAGGAGATGGTCGGAAAGCTGCCCCTGACTGGAGAGGACCTTCTCCATGGTGGGTAGCTCGTCGGCGCTGCGGTGTTCCCAGGTTCCGCTGGTGGGGCGGTAGCTATCCTCCAGGTCGCGGAAATACGAGGCGTAGTCGAAGTCGTCGTCTTTGCGGTCACCCTCGGTGCCGGTGGTCACCTCGCGGGTATCGGAAGACTCGGGGGCCGGCGCCTCGCTCGGGGCACCGGGCATCTCGGTCGTCGTCCCGGCCTCCTCCAGGGCGGGATTCTCCACCAGCTCCTGACTGATTTCTTCCTGGAGATCGAGCTTGGACAACTGCAGCAGACGAATGGCCTGCTGCAATTGGGGGGTGATGATGAGTTTCTGAGCCAGCCTGGC
>JALTMS010000417.1:10247-14067 GCA_027001345.1 Acidobacteriota bacterium
CCTGGCTTGGAGTTTTTGCTCGAGTTGAGGCATGGCGCTCCAGTCGGTCCGAACGGTTCGCTTTCAGCCCGCCTCGTCCGGCTGTTTGACTTCAGCCGGGGAGCCGACTCCGAAGCCGATCAACCTCCCCGACAACGACTCCCAAGGGTACTCATCCCAAACGCAACCTGCCGAGGCAGCTACTCCAACCGGAAGTCCTCACCGAGGTAAACGGCCCGGACTTCGGGGTCCTCGGCCAGTTCCGCGGGGGACCCACTCCTGAATATCTTCCCTCGGTTGATAATATAGGCGCGGTCCGTTATTTGCAATGTCTCTCGAACGTTGTGGTCCGTGATCAGCACGCCGATCCCCTCACTCGACAGCCGCCGGACGATCCGCTGAATCTCCGCCACAGCGATCGGATCGATGCCCGCGAACGGCTCGTCGAGCAGCAGATGGCGAGGCCGGAGGGCCATCGCGCGAGCAATCTCGCAGCGCCGCCGCTCCCCACCCGACAAGAGGTATCCGGGACGGTCCGCCACGCCCTCGAGGCCGAACTCATCGAGTAGGCGATGGGTCTCGTCCTGGATCTGATCCTCGTCACAGGCCAGCGCCTCGAGGACCAGTTGAAGGTTCCCGCTGACCGTCAGCCTCCGAAAGATGCTCGCCTCTTGAGGGAGATAGGCGATCCCCTCGAGCGCGCGCCGGTGCAGCGGCAGACCGATCAGCGATTTACTCCCCAGCCGAATGTCCCCGTGATCCGGATCGGTCAAGCCGACGATCATCGAAAAGGTCGTCGTCTTTCCCGCGCCGTTGGGACCGAGCAGGCCGACGATGCTCCCTGGCGCGACCTCCAGGCTGACCCCATCGACGATGCGGTGTTTGCGGATCACCCGAAGCAGATCCTCGGCGACGAGACTCTGCGCTCTCGCCGGTTCCTGCCCGTCTCCCAGACAGCCCGAGCGACCGTCAGCCGAAGCCCTCATGGCTTCTCCCCTTTCTGGCTCTGGCCTTCGCCTCCCTGGAAGACGGCACGCCCCATCGTGGACACCTCGCCACTGGCCAGATCGTAGCGTATCTCTTCGGCCTCGATCACCCTCCCCGGTGGCAGCGCGAGGCGAGCGAGCTGCTTGATGCCCTTGAGAATCACCATCCCCTGCTCTCCGCCTTCCCACTGCAGCAGATCTCCACCGCCGTGGGCGCCGGGCGCCACCAGGCGCACGCTGCCCCGAGCCTCCATGCGTTCGACCCCGCCGGGGCGGCCGCGAAGAATCATGATGCGGTCGGCCCGCACCGTCTGGCCACCGGGCTCTTCGTAGCTCGCCTGCCCCTCGATGACCGCCTCGCGGGACACCGCGGAGTAGTTCAGCGCCTGCCCCTGGATCCGGACTGTTCTCGTCTGCTCTCCACCCGAACCGCCCTTGCGGCGGCTCTCGAGCCGCAAGTGCATCCCACCGGTGGCGCGAAGCGTCTTCTGCTGCTGATCGACGACCAGGCGCTGAGCGCGCAAGGAGGTGGCAGCCTGCCAGGCCTGCACCGAACCCTCGAAGACGATCACTCCCGTCGGGCTCTGGGGCATCTCGACGCTTCCGCTCCGCACGCGCACCGGCTCGTTGCCCTCGAAGAGCGCACCCTCGTCCCCGTGCATCGAGGCGATCTCGGTCAGCGCACCATCCTCGCCGATCAGCACGCGGCGTCGCCTTTCGAAGACCAGGCGCGGAGCCTCGACCAGGTCCTCCCCCCGCCAGGCCCGGGCAGGCTGGCCGTAGAGTACGACGCGCCCGGTATCCTCCCGGGCCCAGCGCAGTTCGCGTCCTTCCGCTGCCGAGCCGCCCGGCGCGTCGATGCGGATCTGTTCCCAGGCCCGTAACTCGGTGGGTGAGCCCCGTGGATCCTCGATCACTTCGAGCCACTGCCCGGTGATCTGGTACGCCTCTGACACGGTGGGCGGGCTGGTCCGCAGGCGGAATCCGGGACCGGCCCGGTAACTGTGACCAGCGCCGGGCACGGGTTGCCACTCCAGTTGCGAAGCATTGAGTACCGAGCGCCGACTGACGCCCTCCAGGGTCTGAAGGGAGACCAGCGAGATCGGACCCTGGGCCAGGAACGTCCGAGGCTCGAGTGGCTGTCCCGCAAACTGTCCGTCGATCCCCGCTGCCGCCATCTGCCAGCGACGGTGGGGCTGCCCGCCCCAGGCCAGGATCGGTCCGCGGCCGCGAAAGGTCGTCTCCTCGGAAGGATCTCCGAGCGATACGGTGGCGCCTGCGGCGATCAGAGTCTGCGCTCCTCCGCTGACCCGCAGCGGCGCGGGAAAGACCATCTCTCCCGTGGCGAGACGATAGTTGGCGCGAGAAGACTCGACGACCCATCCGCCACCACCGACCGGCTCGAGGCGAACGCGTTGCCGGATCTCGAGCACGCGACTGTCAGGTCGGTAGACGAAGGAGCCCAGTTCAGCCTCGATCTTTCCCGGCTGGGTCACGACCGCCGATCCCGGCGCACGCAGCTCGCGGCTCTGCGAGTCGTAGATCAACTCATCGGTGAGCAAGTGCGCCCCATCGGGGTCCACCACTTCGACCTGGTCGAGCAACGAAATGCGTACGCCGGCGCCCTGGTCGATGGCCTGATTGAGGCGGCCGCGCCGGGCGTTGAGCAGGACCACGCGGCCGTCGTCGAGGTAGATCCGCAGCGCCTGCACATCATCGAGCAGGTGAACGCCCCCCTCGAGGCCCAGCAGTCGCCCGGCCAGTAGATCGAACAGGGCCTTGCCGGCTCGGGTCGTACTCCAGCGAAAGCCCCCCTCGAGTCGAGCCGTCTCGTTGGCGTGGGAAGGCGGCGGAGAACCCACCGGCTCGACCGGCTCGGGACGACGGCGGGTGCTCTCGAAGGCCACGGCAGCTACGGCGAGCACCAGAAAAGCAGCGAACAGCCACCGCCGCGGGGGAAAGGCCATCGCTCCTCCGCCACCCTGCTCTCAACAGCCCCGAAAGACGGGCTTGCGCTTGGCCAGGAAGGCAGCCGTGCCCTCTTTCATATCCTCGGTGGCGAAGATTCCCCCGAACAGCGCCGCCTCGTACTCCAGAGCCGCATCGAGAGGCATCTGTAGACCGCGACGCACAGCGCGCAGACAGGCCGCAAGGGCCACGGGGCCCTGACGGGCGAGCCGCCCGGCGAGAGCCTCGGCCGCCTCGAGCGCCGTGCTCTCTTGCGCGACGAGGTCGATCAGCCCCCAGTCGAGGGCCGTGGCGGCATCGATCATCTGCCCGCCGAGGATCATCTGCAGAGCGCGGCCCTCCCCCACCAAGCGGGCCAGGCGCTGGGTGCCGCCGAATCCCGGGATCAGGCCCAGCCCCACTTCGGGCTGGCCGAACTTGGCTGTCGGCGAGGCCACCCGCAGGTGGCACATCATTGCCAACTCACATCCGCCGCCAAGGGCGAACCCCCCGATCGCGGCAATCACCGGCTTGTCCAATTCGTCGATCAACGTCCCGATCCGCTGTCCGCGACGGGCGAACTCTCGCGCCTGCTCGGGTGTCAGGGCCGCCATCTCAGCAATGTCAGCCCCCGCCACGAAGGCCTTGTCGCCTGCACCCGTCAGCACGATCACGCGTACCGTGTCGTCCCGGCCGAGAGCCGAGAGGCTTTCGGCCAACTGGCCGATCACCTCGGCGTTCAGGGCGTTGAGCTTGTCGGGGCGATTGATGATCACGCGAGCCAGGGGCGATTCCACTTCCCTGAGCACGAGGGGCTGGTCGGACATCGGGCCGTTCCTCCGTTCGCCGGCCGGGGGTGAGGGCCGGCCGGAGCCAGTTTAGCTCGGATTCGCCGTCAGGCTTGCCGC
>JALTMS010000418.1 GCA_027001345.1 Acidobacteriota bacterium
AAGAACCTGTGGGAGAAGCTGCGGCGGCACGGCCTGGGAGAGAGCTGATCGTCCCGAGATTCGGCAGCTCCGTCCGAACTCAGGCTCGTGAGGCCTGGTAGCCCAGGGCGCGAATCCGCTGGCAGAGTTCATCGGCGTCGAGCTTCTCGCCCTGGATCCGAGCCTGGGCCCCGGTCAGGTCCACCTCGGCCCGGCTCACACCCGGAGCTTCGGCGAGAGCGCGCTGGACGCTGCCTGCGCAGTGGTTGCAGGTCATGCCCTCGATCTTCAACGTCAGGGTCGTGGTCGAGTCCATCGTCGTCTTCTCCGCGTTCTCCGTGCCGCTCGCCGCGCGGCGCCGGGAGTAGAGCGCGTAGCCGAGCACGCCGACCAGGGCCACGGCGAAGACCTGGTTGGTCCAGTTCGGCAGCATGCCTCCGTGCCCCACCATCTCCTGCGCGGCGAGGTTGCTGACCATCAGATCGAGCAGGGCGCCGGCGCCGAGGGCCGTGATGCAGACGCTGGCCAGGTAGGCGAAGGCCGTCTTGTGGCCGAGCACCTTCCAGATCGTGCTGATCGTGGCGGCGTTGGTTGCCGGCCCGGTCATCAGGAACACCAGCGCCGCGCCCGGAGAGATGCCCTTGAGCAGCAGAGCGGCGGCGATGGGTACCGATCCCGTGGCACAGACGTAGAGCGGCACGCCGATGACCATCATCGCCAGCATCGCGCCGAGCCCCGTGCCGAGGTAGTTCATGAAAAAGTCGTCGGGCACTGCTGCCGCGATGACGCCGGCCAGCACCAGGCCGACGATCAGGGCCTGGGCGATATCCTGGGGTAGGGTGATGAAGCCGTAGTGCAGAGCCTGGTGCAGCCGACCCCGGGAGGAGGCCTCGTCAGAGCAACATCCGTCGCTGCACGACGGTGCGTCGCTGGCGGTGGCGGGTAGGTCGGAAGTCTCCTCCCGCTCGAGCAACGAGACAGCGGCTCCCCCCAGCAGGCCCGAGACCAGGGCGGCGATCGGGCGCACCACCGCCAGCAAAGGGCCAAGCAGGCTGTAGGTGACCAGGATCGAATCCACGCCGGTCTGGGGGGTCGAGATCAGGAACGACGTGGCAGCGCCCCGGCTGGCCCCGTGGCGCCGCAGGGAGACCCCTACCGGGATCACACCGCAAGAGCAGAGGGGGAGGGGGATACCGAATAGAGAGGCCTTGATGATGGCCCACAGGCCCCGGCCACCGAGATGTCGCTCGACCACCTCGGGAGAGACGAACACCGACAGCAGCCCGGCGACCAGGAAGCCGAGCATCAGGTAGGGGGCCATCTCCGCCAGATTGACCCACGTTTCGATCGCAATGCTTTGCAGCCAGGTCACCGTGATGTCTCCCGGCAGTGATTGTTCCAGATCGGAGTGCTTCCCGCCATCGGAGGCGTGCCGAAGACAAAAGCGGGCGCCCCGGAGGGCGCCCGCCAGCAGGATTGATCTGCATCAAGTCTCAGTGGCTGGTGAGGAAGTTGCGCATGCCTTCGGGGGTCGCTTCCATGGCGTCCATGCCCTCGTCCCAGTCGGCGGGGCAGACCTGGCCCTCGTGGGCGGCGACGAACTGGAAGGCCTTGAGGGTTCGCAGGGCCTCCTTGGCGCTGCGACCCACGGGCAGGTTGTTGATCGTGGCATGCATCACGGTGCCTTCCGGGTCGATCAGGAACAGACCGCGAAGGGCCACGCCGGCGTCCTCGTTGAGGACGCCGTAGGAGAACGATGCCTCCTTGTTGATGTCGGCCAGCAGGGGGTAGTTCAGCTTGCCGCCGAGGCCGCCGTCCTGCTTGGCGGTTTCGACCCAGGCCTTGTGGACGAACTGGGAATCGACGGAAATGCCGAGGACCTGGCAGTTGCGCTCGGTGAAATCCTTGGCGTGCTCGGAGAAGCTGAGCACCTCGGTGGGGCAGACGAAGGTGAAGTCGAGGGGGTAGAAGAGCAGGCAGACCCACTTGCCCTTGTAGTCGGCGAGGCTGAACTTCTTCAACTCACCGTTGAAATATCCCTCGAGTTCGAACTCGGGAGCCGGGTTACCGACGACGTTGTAGGGGACGGGGATTTCGTTAGCTTCCATGTAAGTTTCTCCTGATTGGCGGCGCGGCACCTGCCGACACCGGATGCGTAAGCTGAGAAGTCGCCGAGTGCCCGACGGGGTCGGGGAGGCGAAAAACACATTCTACCGAAATGCTCCCGCCCGGCCACAAAGCGATCACCGAGGATCGCGAAGGCTCTTTCCCCCGGCGATCGGGCATCCGGGTCAGGGGCGTTCGAGCTTGCGAAACCGGTGGATCGCTTCGGCGGCCGTGTCGGGGTCGGTGGTAGGGGCCTGGCAGACGTGGTTCTCGCAGACGTAGATCGTCGGTCGGCCATCGCGGACCTTGCGTCCTGCCAGAAGAGGCACCTCCTTCGTACCCTCGGGGCCAACGGCCAGCACCATGTTGGGCTGAAAACCCTGCTCGAGGCGCCGAACGATGGTGCGGGCGTTCCCGGTGCCGCGGGGCACGATCACCGCCACCTCCTTCGAGGAGTCGGCGGCGTAGTCCAGCGCCAGTAGCAAGTGGGACAATGCCTGCGGCGCGCGCTCGATGAACCGAGGTGTGGAGGCGAAGACCCTGGCTGCTCGCTCGCCGTATTTCGGCTCCACCATCAGGTCGGCCAGCCGCAGCAAATTGCGAGCCGCCACGGAACGGCCGGCGGGGCGTACGTTGTCGGTCTGCTCGCCCTTGCGGATCAACACCGTGCTGTCCTTGCCGTCGGTCGTGAAGTAGTCACCGTTGGGAGCGGCAAAGAGTTTTTCCTGGCGCGCACTGAGGTCGACGGCGGTTCTCAGCCAGCGGGGGTCGAAGTCCGCCTGGTACAGCTCGATCAGTGCATCGATCATGTAGGCATAGTCCTCGAGAAAACCCCGGATGTCGGCCTGGCCATCACGGTATCGGTGAAGCAGATCTCCCTTGTCGTCACGGCTGTGGGTGAGAATGAAATCCATCGCCCGGGCTGCCTGTTCGACGTAGTGGGATTCACCCAGCGTGCGTCCCGCCCGGGCCATGGCGGCGATCATCAGGCCATTCCAGTCGGTGAGAATCTTGTCATCCAGGTGAGGATGGACTCGCCTGTCTCGCACCTCGAAAAGCTTGCGCAGAGATGCCGCGAGGGTCTTGCTGCGACCGACCCGGTGGTGTCCCTCGCGCAGGCTGAGCACGTTGGTACCGCCCTCGAAGTTGCCGTGCTGACTGACGACGAAACTTTCCTTGAACTCGGCGAAGGCCTTCGCACCGAGGATCTCCTCGAGTTCTTCGAGGGTCCAGACGTAGAACTTTCCCTCCTCGTTCTCGGAGTCGGCGTCTTCGGCGGAGTAGAAACCGCCTTCCTCGTCGTGCAGAGCCCGCAGGACATAGTCCAGGGTCTCCCGCACCACCAGCTCGTACTCCTTGTTGCCGGTGACCTCCCAGGCGTCGAGATAGGCCTGCACCAGCGATGCCTGGTCATAGAGCATCTTCTCGAAGTGGGGGATCAACCAGTACTGATCGGTGCTGTAGCGGGAGAATCCTCCCCCGAGATGATCGTAGATCCCCCCTGCAGCCATCGAGTCGAGGGTCTTGCGCACCATCTCGAGGGCCGAGGCATCGCCGGCACGGCGATGAATCCGCAGCAGCAGCCGCAGGTCGTCGGAAGCAGGAAACTTCGGCGCTCCTCTCGAGCCGCCGTTGAGCGGGTCGAAGTCGTTCTTCATCGCTTCGAGGAAGGTCCACAAGAGCGCTTCATCGAGGTTTCCCGCGCGCTCGCGCCGTTCAGCTTGCGCGATGTGTTCGGTGAGCTTCCGAGCATCGGCGACGATCGCCTCCCGCTTCGAGTTCCAGGCTTCGCTGATCTGGGTCAGCAGCGCTAGAAAACGCGGTTTCGGGAAATAGGTGCCACCGAAGAAAGGTTCGCCTTCGGGCGTGAGGAAGACCGACATCGGCCAGCCGCCGCGCTGGCCCATGGCGTGCACGGCCGCCATGTAAATCGCATCGATGTCGGGACGCTCCTCGCGATCGACCTTGATCGCCACGAAATGCTGGTTGAGGAAGTCGGCCACCTCCTGGTCCTCGAAGCACTCGCGCTCCATCACGTGACACCAGTGACAGGTGGAGTAGCCCACCGAGAGGAAGACCGGCACGTTGCGGCGCCGGGCTTCGGCGAAGGGCTTGTCGCCCCAGGCCCACCACCAGACCGGGTTGTCCTTGTGCTGTAGCAGATAGGGACTCTTCTCCGAAGCGAGGTGGTTACGGCCCTGGGCCATCTTGGCCTCCGAAGTGCTGCCGCCATCGGCGCAGGCGGGCAGGAAGGCGAGAGCTGCGAACGCGGGGAACATGATGTGCAGCAAGGATGCGACGTACCGGGCGTTCATCGGAAGGGGCGTCCTTTTCTTTGTTTACCGGCTGGATGGCATCTGTTATACGCCCTGCTCCCGCTCCCTGCCAGTTCGGAGAGATGAGCGGTGCCGGGACGCAGAGGCGGTACAATCCTTTCGGGACGGCCGCCGGGAGGCAGAGCATGAGACAGGTGATCGAGCGTCGTGCAGGGGTTGCAGTATTGAGCCTGGGGCTGATCCTACCGGCCCTGGGAGCGCAGTCGAAGATCACTTCGGTGACCGTCTATCCGGCAGGTGCCGAAGTGGTTCGAACGCTGAGCACGAGTTTGCAGCCGGGGGACCACGTGGTGGTCTTCGAGGGGCTGCCCTGGAGTATCGATCGGGACACGGTGCAGGTAGCGGGCGCGGGCCGTGGGTTGACCCTCGGCGCGGTGGATCTCGACGAGGTGGTGCGCGAGCCACGCGCCAGCGCCGAGTGGCAGGAGGCCGACCGGGAGGTCCGCCGCCTGGAAGGTGAGATCGCCAGCCTCGACGGGCAGGCCGCGGTGGACAAGCAACTCGAGTCCTACCTCGCCGCGCTCGAGGCGACCAGCGCCCGGCGTGCGGGCGAGGAAACCGGCCGGGGTGCCGTGGATCTGGCCTCGATCCGCGAGGTCTATGGTTTTCTCGCCGAATCTCTGGGCAGAATCAAGGAGCGTCAGGTAGAGCGTGCTCAGCGTCGCGACGAACTCGAGCGCAAGCTGAAGGTGGCGCGCGCTCGTCGCAAGGCCGCCCAGGGCAAGGGAAGCTTACGGCTGCGCAATGCCGCGGTGCACGTCAGCGCGGCTGTCGCCGGTGAGGTGGAGCTGACCCTGCGCTACCTGGTGCGGCAGGCCTCTTGGCGACCGGTGTATCGGCTCGTGCTCGATCCTGCTCGCGAAAAGCTCACCTTCGACTACCAGGCCGTCGTACGCCAGTCCACCGGTGAGGACTGGGACGACGTCGCCCTCTCCGTTTCGACCTCCTCGCCCTCCACCGGTCTGGCGGCACCGCATCTGAGTCCCTGGTACTTGCGCCCCCGACCCGTCTATCGCCCACTTGAAAAGGCGCGCAGAGGTGGACTCGCCACCGGCGCTCCGCCTCCGCAGCCGTCCCGAGACGCGGCGGTGCAGGAAGATGTCGTCCTCCTCGAAGAAATGACGGCGCCGGCCAAGGTGGAGCAGGCCGAGATCCGTCGAGCGGGTTATGACGTGACCTTCGGCGCTCCGGGAAGGTCAGTGGTACCCGCTGACAACCGCGATCACCGAGTGGTGCTGCGTAGCGACGAAGTGGATGTGGAACTCTCTCACCTGGTGGCCGCCGAAATGCGGCAGGGGGCCTTCCTGCTGGCGCAGACCCATGTACCCGAGGACTATCCGTTGCTGGCCGGCAAGGCGCGGCTCTATGTCGACTCAGCGCTGATCGGTCAGCTCGACCTGGCTTCCCATGCTCCTGGTGAGGAATTGAAAATCTCCTTTGGAGAGGACAAACGGATCAAGGTCCGTCGCCTGCGCCTGCCCGGCAAGCAGGGTACGTCGGGGCTGACCGGCAAATATCGCCTGCACCGCTATGCCTATCGCACCACTATCGAGAACCCCTCGGAACGGGAGATCGAGGTCAGCGTGGAGGAGCGGATTCCGGTGGCCGAAGATGAGCGCATCCGCGTCGAGCTGGGTGATGCGACCACTGCCGGCTGGGTCGAGGACTCCGACCGCCCCGGCGTGATGATCTGGAACGTGACGATTCCTGCCGGCGGTCAGCGAGCGGTGGAGGTCCATTTCAGCGTGCGGGCGCCCCGGGAACTCCGTCTCCCGCTCTAGCTCGGATTCTGCACGAGCGCTTCGGTCGAAACGCCTCAACTGGCGGCTAGCCGGGCTCTTCGAGCCCTCTGGCCCGTATTCGGCGCCCGACGTTCGCGGAGGCCGCACGGACGTGGCCAGATCGATCCACGGCATTCGCCGGACGCCTCGAGGAGTGGGCGGACACCCTGGGTGATCCCTCGAGCGTACAGATGGTCACGACGCTTTGGGAACTCCATGACATGGGAATCGAGCTGATCGCAGCCAGCGTCCGCTGGAGAAGTGCAGGCCTGTGGCACGATGAACTGCTCCCGGTACATGACGAATCGATCAAAGCCTCGGCTCTGAGGCGTTGGCGTGAGGGCCTCCTTGCATGGATCGGTCGAACCTCGAAGCTGGAAGATCCGCTGCTTCTCGCCGAGATCGGCCACTACGAAACAATAAGTCTCGACGATTCCGTCCAGGCCGCGTGGCGAGAACGGGCCTTTCCCTTCGGATGGGGCGACTGCGAGTCCATGAGCAAGAAAGACAAGTGCGACAACTGTTGTACGGAAGAGGGCGACAAGCGACGGAGGTGGGGTTGCGATGTCTTGGTCGGCCCTCTTGCCGGCATTGGAAGTTGCCTGCTGGCTGGCGGCGCCGCAAATCCGCTCGGTTGTACCGCTGCAGGCGCGTTCGGCGGCGCGGCCCTCAACGCACTCTGCAAGGAGGCTGTTGACGAGAGGGAAGCGCAGTGCCATTTTGTCTGCGATGGGAAGAAAGGTGGTGAGAACAAGTTCGATTTAACATGGTAGCTGCTGCCACCGATCTCACGGAGAGTGCAACATGAGTGGCATCACGATCGACCGCCTGGCGAGAGGAAGATCCGCCCTCCTCACCGTTCATCTGTGGGCCGTCGCGGTTGGAGTGGTTGATGAAACCGTACGGTTCGCAGGCGGGTCTGTCGACCTGGGTTTCATCACTTCCAGCAATTTTGGAAGGCTGATCCTCGTCGTGCCGATCAGCCTGGCGCTGACTCTGTCTTGCTACGCCGCACTCAAGCCCATGGCACGCTCCATGGTGATATCCCTGAACTCCGAGGAGAATCCGGACGCCACCGTCTCTCGGGAGGTGGGCCTCCAGGGACGGGTCTTCATGATCCAGCGCTCCGATCCAGTCTGGGTGCGGTTTCTCCTGACGCTCCCTACGGCGCTCCTACTCGGCGGTGTGGCGGTTGTGGCGCTGGCTCTCCTTCTTGACGCTTCGGGCTCGACGATCGGTGTTCTCGCAGTCAGCTCTCCGGCCTTGAGCACCGCAGTGTGGGCCTGGCTCAGCCGGGCCTTGTGGGGGAATCGCTCGAGCCAGCGTCAGATCACCTTGGAGCGGAGTTCGCAAGAGCAGAGCTCCTGCTGACCCGGTCCCAGGAGTCCGGTGGGGCGGCCAGTGGAGAGGCGGCCGGGGTCTGTCTCGGCGGTCCTCCGGCGTGGACGATGTTGCTCTTTCCAGCGCCCGCCTGAAAGTGAGGACTCGACACCCAGTATCGATTCGAGGCGAACCGAACACGCTCACATGAGGCGCTGGACTCGGGGGGGAATGCTTCTGAAAAACGGGGGTCCCAAGGTCGTGAAAACCCACAAGGGGAGCCCGAATAGGTCTGGCACCTCGGGATTCTTTGAACAGGTCGATGGCGAACGGAAATGGGGTGCGTGTTGACAAGCGGGCCGCCTCTATGGAAGCCCGGATCATGCACGGGTGCTTCGGTTGTGGACGCGTAGATGAAAGGCTTCACGCGGGTTCCGGATGGAGGGAAGCGCGCTCCTCGATGAAGTCTTGAAGGCACCCGACCAGCCTGCGGTGGAGATCCTCCAGGCTATCGACCTCGCTGATCGACGCGATCGGGTCGCTGCCGTCACGGGCACGTGCTTCGAGCGTTGCCGCCAACTCGGCCAGCGCCATGCCGCCCACGTTTCGCGATGACGACTTGAGCTTGTGAACACAGTAGATGAAGTGCTCCCGGTCGCCGGCGAGCCCCGCGGTTCGCGCACCCGAAATCAGCTCGCCCGACTCGTCGAGGTATGCCGAAACGACCCGCGCGGCGAGGCTGGCGCGCCCCGGTCTCTGCAGCGCGTCGAGCCGCTCGAGGGCTTGACGGTCGAAAGCACTCGCGTCTGCGGGCGCCCTCCCGCTGCGGAGCGGCCGTCCATTCTCCCGCGAAGAGGAGTCCTCGCTCGCTGACCAGCC
Organism: Acidobacteriota bacterium; assembly: GCA_027001345.1. Classification (GTDB taxonomy): domain Bacteria; phylum Acidobacteriota; class Polarisedimenticolia; order J045; family J045; genus JALTMS01. Next base: position 8,402 of record JALTMS010000418.1, read on the forward strand.
GAGGAATCGCTGGACCGTCTCGAGCAAGGCGACCCTCGTAAAGGGCTTGCTCAGAAAGCCGTCCATCTGGTGTTGGCTGCACTTGTCCCGTACTTCGGCCGCCGCGTTGGCCGTCAGGGCAACGATCGGTGCCGGTCGGCGCTGCTGTTCAGCCTCGATTCGGCGCATCTCCGACGCTGCCCAGAAGCCGTCCCGCCGCGGCATCTGCAGATCCATCAGTACCAGGTCAAAAGGTGGTGCGTCCCGAAGAACCTCGACCGCCTGCTCGCCGTCCCGTGCAACTTCGACTTCAACGCCGACTCCCTCCAGCATCTCCGTGGCGACGACGACGTTGACTTCGCTGTCTTCGACGAGCAGCACCCTGCCGCGCAACTCCGCGGGTGGAGCCGGCTCCTGCGTCTCCTCGGCTGCGGAGGCTCGGCTTCCATTGAAAGCCAGCGTATCGCTGAGCGCCGCCAGAAGCGCTGCACTTCCGATGGGCTTTCCGATCGCAACAAAACCGCTGAGATCACCGAGTTTCGCAGTCTGGCCCAGCGTACCATTGGAGACCGTCAGCACGACCGGAATGCGCACCCCTCCGAGCTTGATCCCGGCCGGCTCCACGCGCTGCCACTGCTGCACGATTCCCGCATCCGCGACGAGCACCGCGGGCCGACGCTGAGCGCGACGCGCCAGCTCTTCCAGATCGTCCTGTCCAGAGACCACGCAACAGTTGACAAAGCCGATCCGTTGGAGACGGTGGAGCAGGGCACGTCGCTCGACCGCCACCGGTTCGAAGACCGCAAGCTTCTTCTCGCAGGCCTCGAACTCGGGGCTCGTATCTTGGGCCATGTCGAAGGGCACCGAGAAGAAAAAGCGCGACCCGATACCGGGGGTGCTCTCGACCCGCAGCTCTCCGCCCATCAACGCAACCAGCTCTCGGCAGATGGCCAGTCCGAGTCCGGTGCCGCCGAATCGCCGCGTCGTCGACTCGTCCGCCTGGGCGAAGACTTCGAAGATCTTTTCTCGCACAGCTTCTTCGATTCCGATACCCGTATCGGTCACGGAGAACTCCAACTCCACCGACTCGACGTCTTGCTGAATTCGGTGAACCTCTACCAGTACGTACCCAGATTCAGTGAACTTCAGCGCATTGCTGATCAGGTTGCTCAAAACCTGTCGCAACCGGACCGGATCGCCGACGATATGGCGCGGAACCTCGGGCATGATATCGGCGACAATCGGTAGGCCACGTCGCGCCCCGCCCTCGGCGAAGAGTTCGACGGTATCGGAGATCAGTCCATCGACCTCGAACTCGCAACTTTCGATTTCGAGCCTGCCGGCCTCGATCTTGGAGATGTCGAGAATGTCGCTCAGTAGCGCAAGCAGCGCGCTTCCAGAGGCTCGCGCGGTCCGCGTATAGCGCGCCTGCCGCGACGAAAGTTCGGTTCGCTCCAGCAGTTCGAGCATGCCGAGAAGGCCATTCATCGGCGTCCGGATCTCGTGACTCATGTTGGCCAGAAACGCCGACTTGGCACGACTTGCCGCCTCGGCCTGATCCTTGGCCCGCTCCAGATCGCGCGTCCGCTCGCCGACGCGCCTTTCGAGTTCCGTGTTGACGCCCTCGAGCGCCCGGTTCTGCTCCTCGATGGTTCCGAGCATCTCGTTGAATGCCTCGACAAGGCAGCCGACCTCGTCGTTGCCTCGAGCCGTGGCACGAAGATCGTACCGCTTTTCCGTCGAGACCTTCCTCGCAGTAGCGACTAGTTGGAGGATCGGATCGGCGAGAAGCCTCTGGAAAACCCTCGAGAGCAGCGCGATCAACGCCAGCCCCAGCAAGCTGACTCCTCCCGCGATCATCAGGTAGCGGCTGATCGTCTCGCGCTGCCTTCTGGTCGATGTGCGCACCAGGACCTCGCCGACCCGCCGCTGCCGGACAACGATTGGCACGACGATCGAGGCGTATCCTTCATCGTAGACGACGACGCCATGCTGTACGGGCTTCGGTAGGGGAGTCGAGATCTCTTCGGCTGAATTGGCGTAGCGGGCGATCTCCATACCGGAAAGGTCGTAGGCCACGGCTTCCGCGACATCGCCATCGACGTGGAGCCCGTCGAGCAGGTCGGCAGCGGCTTCCCGGTCGTCGAATACGACAGCAGCCCCCAGATTGGCAGCGAGTACGCGAGCCAAACTCTGTACGGAGTACTCGAGCGACGCGCGGCTCGAATGAATCTCGTACACCAGTAGCGCGGATACCGCGATGGCCAGAATGCTGATCGCAGCACAGGCGTGGGTGATCGCCACCTTGGACCGGATCGGCAGGTTCCACAGCCACGAAGTCAGCATTCTAGTAACACTCCAGAGGGGGTGCGACGACGTGGGCGAGGTGAAGCAGCTTTGAGCTGATGCGAACGCCGGCGCGCTGCGCCTCCTGGTTGTCGATTTCGATGGCGACGCGATTTCCCTGGCGCACCAGTCCGATCATGATTCCCGGGCGGCTGACCAGTTCCTGATCGGTAATCGTCAGAGCCCGCTCGCGGCGGGCGAGACGAATCAGGGCGCAGCGATCGACCGATTCGGTGGCCGGGACGAAGATCACATCCGCCTGCGGCACGGTCTCCAGCGAACGGGCCTTCTCGATCCGTAGCTTTCGATGACGAGTTCCGAATCCTTCGAGTGCCGCTACGAGGTGCGGTTCGAGATCGCTCTTTCCGAGCAGGGCGATGACGAGTTCGTCGTCGGACTGACGCGGGCGGCCGAGATCGACGAAGAGTAGGACCTTGGTGAGTACTACGGCCTTGACCTTGGCTTCGAGAGTTTCCCCGGCCCGAAGGGCGGCGGAGCCAGAGCCGAAAGTCGCGACCAGCGCCAGGCATAGCAGCAGCCGTCCACCGAGCCGGCGACCGGTTAGTGACCATCGGGGGCCCGGCAAGGCTCGTGTGAATGGCGACAGCGTGTTCAAGGAAGGTCCGTTTCGCTCGAGTGCGAAGGTTCAGAAGGAAAACTTTGCAGCAAGGAAGACGCGGCGCGAGATGGAGTTGGGTCGGTTGCCGAAAGCGTACTCATAGAACTCCACATGGCGCTCGTCGAGCAGGTCCTTGGCCGCCAGGAAGAATGCGACGTCCGACTTCATATGCCAGTGAACGATCAGGTCTGCGCTGGTCACCGAGTCGATCCGGGCAGTGTCGATTCCGGTGACCTCGGACCAGTCGAGGGGATGCAGGGCGCTGGTGTAGCGGCCGAGCACCGACACGCTCCAGCGAGATCCGAGATGGTGAGTCAGTTGTAGCGTGGCGCTCTGGCGTGGTGTCAAGCCGGCCTGCCCGAAGAAGAACAGCACCTCCTTGCCGTCGACGATCTGATCGGCACTCAAGTCGATGTAGGTATAGCTGGCCTTGAGTGCGGTGCGCGAGCCGAGATCGGCGTTGATCGCCACTTCCGCACCGACCGAGCGCGCCCGTGCACCATTCTGCCAGACCAACGGAAGCAGGACGGTCGGTAATCCGTCGTAGACAGTGAGCTGGGGGTCGGCGACGAACGGACCGGCCAGGTCGTGGTAGTCATGGTAGAAGAGAACCACGTCATAGGAGATCTGCGAAGCCATGGTGCCCCTGATCCCCAACTGATAGGCGAGCAGGTCTTCCGAGCCGAGGTCCGGGTTCGGCTGGACGCGCAAGAGGGTCGGTAGAGGTTGAGTGGGGAGATAGAAGGCGTCGAGTTCGGACTCGGTTTCAGCACGATCCGGTGTCTTGACTGCGCGGGAAACAGAGGCCCAGAGAAAGGAATGGTCGGAGAGCTTCCAGCTTCCGGCGACGGTCGGCTGGAACTCGAATCCGGTGAAGTCGTTGTCCTCGACCTTCGCCCCGAGTGACAGACTGAAACGCGAGTCTTCCGGCGACCACTCGTACTGGAAAAAGGACGAGAAGAGGGAGAAGTTCGAAGTGTTGGTCAGCGAATGGACGACAGGGGCATCGTGAGGTGCGGAGCGCCAGAAGCGGGCACCCGCGCCGAAGGAGAGGGTGTGCCCGGGCCGGAGTGCCAGGGTGCGCTGCACCTCGAGATCGAGGGTGGTCGAGCGATCGGAATAGAACAGGCCCTCGTGATCCAGTTTCGCGAGGTAGGCCTGAGCGGACCAGGAGTTGGCTTCGTTCGACGCATCGGTGCTCTTCCAGCGGGCGAGCAGACTTTGCGATAAAGAGCTTGCATCGGCGCGCTGTGTCTGGCGGTAGGGCGGGGCGCTGGAGATGGTGCTCACCGCGCGGTTCAACTGCGCCTGGCTGACATTGGCTGTCAGGAGTAGTTGCTTGCCCTTGGAGGGGGTCCAGTCGTAACGCGCATTGAGGCCGAAGTTTCGGGTCGAGTCGCCACTGGAGCGACCGGTGTCATCGTCGAATTCGCCTCGATCGATGGCGGAAGCCGAGATGCGCAGGCCGGAGTTGTCACCTTTCCCGATGTAGCGGAGGGTCGAGGACCATCTCGGCGCTGTCGAGCCGGCGGCGAGTTCGAGCTCGGGAGGGCCATCGTCGGTGGTCTTGCGCGTGATGATGTTGATCACGCCGTTGACGGCATTGGCGCCCCATGTCGCTCCCCCGGGGCCGCGAATGATCTCGATTCTCTCGATGTCGGCCAGCGGTAGGTCGAGCAGCTCCCAGTACACGCCCGAGAACAGCTCGCTGTAGATGCTGCGGCCGTCGATCAGCACGAGCAGCTTGTTTGCGTACAGGCTGTTGAAGCCCCGGGCGCTGACCGCCCACCTGCCGCTGTCGAGCCGGGCGACATGCAGTCCGGGGGCCATGCGGAGCACCTCCGGTATCGAGGTCGCGCCGGAGTGATGGATGTCCTCGCGACTGATGACATAGACTGCCGCCGGCGTCGTGGCGTACTTCGATGTTTGTCGCGATGCCGACACGATCTCGATCGAGAGCAGCTCTTCGATGCTCATACTCTTGAGATTGTCGAGGCTGGAGTTCTCTTCGGCGCCGATGATCGAAGTGACACAGATCGCGGCCAGCAACAGGAGAGCGCAGCGCGCGGGGGGAGGCAGCCGGTGCAGCCGAGCCGGAACGCGTGCGAGGATCCGAGACAGTTCGGGTCTGCTCATGGTGCTTTCCTCAACTGACAGGTGCGTTTCTGCTTCGTTTGTTGGTTGCACGTTCGAGGATCGAAATGAGACTCTTGGTGTCGAAGGGCTTGGCCAGAAATTCATCGACGCCGGCCTCGAATGCCAGGCGGCGACTGCGAGAGTCGGCGTGGGCGGATACCGCGGCGATCCACGGGGAACGGCCTGATGTACGGCTGATCTGGCGAATTCTGCGAGTCGCCTCGAAACCATCCATGACCGGCATGTTGAGATCCATCAGGATCAGTTCGAGGGCACTTTCCCGCCGGAAGTGCTCAATCGCTTCGAGCCCGTGGCTGGCGAGCCGGACGTCGAAGCCCCGTTTGCGCAGCAAGCGGCTGAGAAGTCTGGCGTTGATCGGATTGTCCTCGACCACGAGAACCGGCAGACCGTGCGCGTGACCCTCGGGGCGGGGGGACGGGTTGTCTGCAGGAGGGCGCTCGACCGTGGGCAGCGGGAGGCGGATGGATACTGTCGCACCCTGACCGGGGGAACTCTCGAGGCGGAGGTCTCCGTCCATCAGGTGGAC